>JACMPD010000010.1 GCA_014377675.1 Taibaiella sp. | reverse complement strand
TCGCAATGTAAGAATTTTATTATAGAAAGGCATATGTTGATCGCGACAAGAGGTCCGTACCGGTTTCAGGTACTGCCTTTACTAACTCTGGAGAAAGTTATCCATTTAATACCCAATGGGTATTTTGTAATTTACCCGGCATTACTGAAAGGTTTCAACTCTGTTAATCATGTTTAGGAAGCCTTGTTAAGGCGTACAAACAAATTCAAATCCCCAAAATATTTTTACGTTCTGGTTTGAAAGTTTCACAGAAATAATAAAACCCTTGCTACGCAAGGGCTTTATTTCTCGTGGAGAATACCGGAGTCGAACCGGTTACCTTTTGCATGCCATGCAAACGCTCTACCAGATGAGCTAATTCCCCATCGTGGGTGCAAATATAGCTTTTTTTGGAAAATACTCCGATGTTTTTGAAATATCCTTTTTAACAATAAGCATTGTACTCCTCTTTTGCTGTTGGTATGAATTTTATAATAAATTTCATTTTAGGGTTTTGTGCAGGCTGCAAGCTATTTACATATTTAAAAACATTTACCGCAATGATTAATGTCGCCGGAAGAAGACGGATTGTAATCAATAATGTTATGCCCTCCGTGGAGGGTGGCCGTTACCCCGCCAAAACAATTGTAAACCAACCGTTGCGCCTTTCCGCAAATATATTTGCTGATGGTCATGAACTTATTGAGTGTGTTGCGCTGATAAAACATAAAACTGATAAGCTCTGGGTTACCCTCCCGTTGCTGCCCGAAGGCAATGACGTGTGGGCCACAACATTTATACCTGACAGGTTAGGCATGTACCAGCTCCTGGTGCAGGCATGGATCGACCATTTTGGCACCTGGCAGCACGGCCTCGTTAAAAAATTCAATGCCGGCCAGGATATAGACACCGAGATTAAGAACGGCCTCCTCATTGCGGAGCAGGCCGCTGCAAAGGCCGTTGGCAAAAACAAAATTCCCATAGCAGACTGGATAGAAGAGCTGCGCAGTGCTACCGGACATAGTGAGGCTGTAGCTATAGCCACCAACGTAGAAATAGGGCTGTTGCTGGCCAAAAGCCGCGACAAGGCCCTCATCACCACCAGCCACATCACCCCTGAAATAGAAGTGGAGCGCGAAAGGGCACTGTTCAGCACCTGGTACGAGCTGTTTCCCCGCTCGGCTGCTGCCGCTGAGGGCACACACGGCTCGTTTAAAGATATGCTCCGCTTGCTGCCCCGCATCTCCCGGATGGGCTTCGATGTGCTGTACCTTCCCCCCATACACCCAATAGGTGAGTTGAAGCGCAAAGGCAGAAACAATTCGCTTACCGCCGCTGAAGGTGACCACGGCTCGCCATGGGCTATAGGCACTAAAGAAGGCGGCCACAAAGCACTGCATCCGGAACTGGGTACAATCGATGATTTTAAACTGCTCATAAACACCGCACAGCAGGCGGGCATTGAAATAGCTATGGATATTGCTTTCCAGTGCGCACCTGACCATCCTTATGTTGCTGAGCATCCTGAGTGGTTCAAATGGCGCGCTGACGGCACCGTGCAGTACGCTGAAAATCCGCCAAAAAGATATGAAGACATTCTGCCGTTCAACTTTGAAACTGAGGCCTGGCAATCGCTTTGGGTTGAGTTGCGGAGTATAATGGAATACTGGATAGAGCGGGGTATTGAAATATTCAGGGTTGATAATCCGCATACCAAGTCATTCATGTTCTGGGAATGGGCCATACGGGAAATAAAGACAAAATATCCACGCATTATCTTCCTGGCTGAAGCCTTTACCCGCCCGCGGGTTATGGAGCAGCTGGCAAAACTCGGCTTCACACAATCTTACACTTATTTTACCTGGCGCAACACCAGGCGGGAGCTGGAAGACTATATCACCGAACTCACCACCAGTGAGCTTAAATATTATTTCAGGCCCAACCTGTGGCCCAACACGCCCGATATACTCCCCCCCGAGCTTACCACAGGCGGCGAAAACAACCACATCATCAGGCTGTTGCTTGCGGCAACTCTTTCATCTTCTTACGGCATTTACGGCCCTGTTTATGAAATGTGCCTGCGCGAGCCCATACAGGGAAAGGAGGAATACATTGACAACGAAAAATACCAGGTATGGCAATGGGACTGGGACACATGGACCAAAACAGGCGAAATAGCCGAGCGCATTAACCGGGTAAGAAAAGAGAATCCGGCCCTGCAAACAACCAACAACATACAATTCGCTGCTACTGATAATGACAACATAATCTGCTATATAAAGGCAGATGAAAGCAGGCGCAACGTGCTGATTATAGTAGTCAATCTTGACCCTTTCAATACCCAGAACGCTGTGGTAAACCTTCCGTTGCAGGCCATTGGGAAGGAGCCGGGGGAACGCTACCAGGTGGAAGACCTGCTGAGTGGCGATATATTTGAATGGACGGGTGCCCATAATTATGTATCGCTCAATCCTTATGAGTTACCAGCGCATATACTGCGGATACAACAACCCCAATAATACTACAGAATGACACACACAAGCGATGAGCTCAATGATAAGCTCCACTGGTACAAAGACGCCGTAATATATGAAGTGCACATAAAAGCTTATCGCGATAGTAACGGCGATGGCATAGGTGACTTCGGGGGGCTGCTGTTGCAGCTTGATTATCTGCAGGGCCTGGGCGTTACGGCTATCTGGTTGCTGCCGTTCTATCCCTCCCCGCTCAGGGATGATGGCTATGACATTGCTGACTACTACACCATTAACCCCTCTTATGGCGATATTGAGCAGTTTAAAGAATTGCTTAAAGAAGCGCACAAACGTAACCTCAGGGTAATAACCGAATTGGTCATCAACCACACCTCAGACCAGCACCCATGGTTTCAACGGGCAAGAAAAGCGCCAAAGGGCAGCCCCGAAAGAGATTATTACGTATGGAGTGACGACAATACCCGGTTCAAAGACGCGCGTATCATCTTCCAGGATTTTGAAGCCTCTAACTGGGCCTGGGACCCCGAAGCGCAGCAATACTACTGGCACCGCTTCTTTCACCACCAGCCTGACCTTAATTTTGATAACCCCGCTGTACAGGCCGAGGTATTTAAAATAATTGACTATTGGTGTGCCTTGGGCGTTGATGGCTTCAGGCTCGATGCCGTGCCCTACCTTTTTGAGCGCGATGGCACCAACTGCGAGAACCTGCCGGAGACGCATGTATTTCTCAAAAAGCTCCGCAGCCATGTTGATGCCCGCTACCCCGGCACACTGCTGCTGGCCGAAGCAAATATGTGGCCCGAAGACTCCGCCAGCTACTTTGGCGATGGCGATGGGTGCCAGATGAACTACCACTTCCCCATTATGCCGCGCATGTTTATGGCACTGCAAATGGAAGACCGCTATCCTATAACTGATATTTTTGACCAGACGCCTGCAATACCCGGCAACTGCCAGTGGGCCATTTTCCTCCGCAACCATGATGAGCTTACCCTTGAAATGGTAACCGATGAAGAGCGGGACTACATGTACAAAATGTACGTGAAAGATCCACGCGCCCGTATCAACCTCGGCATCCGCCAGCGGCTGGCGCCGCTTATGGAAAACAACCGCCGCAAAATAGAGCTGCTCAACTACCTGCTTTTCTCACTGCCCGGAACACCCGTTATATATTATGGCGATGAAATAGGCATGGGCGACAATTACTACCTTGGTGACCGCGACGGTGTGCGAACACCTATGCAGTGGTCGGCTGACCGGAACGCCGGTTTTTCACAAGGCAACCCCCAGCGCCTTTACCTGCCGGTTATTACTGACCCGGCCTACCATTACGAACACGTAAACGTAGAAAATGAAACTGCCAACCGCTCTTCCCTGTTATGGGCCATGAGGCGGATGTTGCATATACGCAAAAGATACAAGGCGTTCAGCCGCGGATCAATGCAGTTTGTTGATGCGGATAACCCCAAAGTGCTGGCTTTCACCCGCGTTTATCAAGATGAGGTGGTGCTCGTTATCGTCAACCTCTCCCGGCATTCACAGCCCGCGGAGCTTAACCTGGAAGAGTACAAAGGCTATCAGCTTATAGAAGCCTTTAGTAATAATAAGTTCCCCGCGGTAAAGGCGGGTATGCCTTATTTCTTTACCCTTTCTCAGTACGAGTGCCAGTGGTTTTCCCTCATCAAGCCCGGCCGCCATGCTGAAGGCGTGTTGCAGGCACTTGAAGCCGATACATGGGAAGATGTATTGCTTGATGACATGAACAGCGAATTTACCACACATGTATTGCCCGTATATCTGCAGAAAATGAGGTGGTTCGGGGGCAAGGCAAGAACACTGGAAAGTATAAGAATAGCAGGCCGGGCGGTGCAGCCCGGTGCTGGTGGCAACGTGCATATTTTGCTTCTGGAAACGGTGTACAATAGCGGCCTGCCTGAAATGTATCAGCTCGCGGTCGCCTGGGCTGAGGGACCGCTGGCAGCAAAAATTAAAGAAGAATTTCCCCTTGCCGTCATCAGCGATGTGCAGGCCGGTGATAAAGTAGGATTGCTTTATGACGCCATATACAGCCCGGAATACCGCGATTCGGTAATAGAAAAAATGGCCGGCAACGCCGAAGCTGAAGTGCACGAAGGCCGGGTCACCTTCTCTGGAAGCAAAATGCTCACGGAATACATGGCCTCAAAGAAGCCTGTATCGAAAGTGCTTAATGCAGAACAGAGTAACTCATCAGTAATTTATGACAATGCGTTTATTTTGAAATTTTACCGCAAGGTAGACCGGAGCCTCAACCCCGACCTTGAAATAAACCGCTTCATAACTGAAAAAACCACGTTCAGCCACATACCCGCCTTTACCGGCGCTATTGAATGGCAGACCGGCGGAGGTACTATTGTGCTGGGAATGATGCAGGAGCTGGTGGAAAGCAACCAGGATGGCTGGGCCTACATGATGGACAGGCTCGCGGTCTACAACGAAAGAATACTTACCAACAGTAAGTTGCTTGCCACGCTACCCCCCAAAGAAGGCACACTGCAGCAACCCGCGCAGTTCGCAGCTCTGCCGGAGCAAATAAAAGACCTGCTTGATGTCGCGGCCGCCGAAAGAGTACGGCTGTTGGGCGTGAGAACGGGGGAAATGCATATTGCCCTTGCCACCTCCCTTGATGATCCCGCCTTTAGACCGGAGGAGTATTCCCTCCACTACCAGAGGTCGCTTTTCTCGTCGTTCCTTTCACTGGTAAGGGGCACCTTCCACAATCTTGCTGAAAACCTTCACCTGCTGCCGGAAAAAATAAGGCCCGAAGCCGAACAGGTACTGGCAATGAAAGATGCGGTGCTCTTAAAACTAAAGAGAATATACGCCCGGAAATTCGACATAATAAAAATACGCGTCCATGGCGACTACCACCTTGGCCAGGTGCTGTTTACCGGCAAGGACATACTCATCCTTGACTTTGAAGGCGAACCAGCCCGCAGCTACAGTGAGCGCCGGTTGAAGCGGACCGCCCTGAGAGACGTGGCCGGAATGATGCGTTCCCTGAGTTATGCCGCTTATGGCAGCCTGTTCCTGGGCAGTGGCATACGCCCTGATAATGTGGAAACCCTCATTCCGTTTGCTGAGTTATGGCAGCACTATATGAAAGGATTTTACCTTGATGCCTACCTCAAAACAGTGGAAGGAACGCCGCTGATACCGGAGCAAACGGAAGATTTGAACATACTGCTCGAAATATTTATGCTGGAAAAGGCGATATACGAGCTCAACTATGAATTAAATAACCGCCCTGATTGGGTAATAATACCCCTGAGAGGTATTAAAGCAATAATGAGCTGATATGACAAGTATAGAAGCAGTAGAAACCGAGAGTGCCCAACTGGCTGAAACAATGAACAGCAAGCACTTTTCATTGTTTACAGCTGATGATATTGAGCTGCTGAAAAGCGGCCAACATTACCGGCTCTACAATAAACTGGGTGCGCATATTATACACGTAAATGGTGTCACCGGTACCTACTTTGCGGTGTGGGCGCCTAACGCCCGCTTCGCGTCAGTTACCGGCAATTTCAACGGCTGGGACAGGCACAGCCACCCCATGTTTTACCGCTGGGATGCCTCCAGTATATGGGAGGTATTTATTCCAGGGATAGCGCAGGGCGAACACTACAAATATTTTATAGAAAGCCACAACGGCTACATGGTGGAAAAGGCTGACCCCTATGCTACACACGCCGAAAATCCGCCGCGCAACGCCTCGGTGGTATGGAACGCCCATTTTGAATGGACAGATGGTGATTGGCTGCAAAAGCGCGCAGCCGCCAACAAACTGGAGCAGCCGCTGTCAATCTATGAAGTGCACATCGGCTCCTGGCGGCGCAGCCCTGAAAAGCCTGAGGGCTTCCTCAGCTACCGGGAGCTTGCCGCGCAGTTGCCCGCGTACTGTGCCTACATGGGCTTCACCCACGTGGAGCTGATGCCAATAGCCGAGCATCCGTTTTATGGCTCATGGGGCTACCAGGTTACCGGCTATTTCGCCCCCTCGTCCCGCTACGGAACCCCTGAAGATTTCATGTACCTGGTTAATGAACTGCACCTGGCGGGCATAGGTGTATTACTTGACTGGGTGCCCTCGCACTTCCCTACTGATGAGCATGGCCCCGGCTACTTTGACGGCACCCACCTCTATGAGCATGAAGACCCACGGCAGGGTTTTCACCCGGACTGGAAAAGCAGTATCTTCAACCTTGGTCGCAATGAAGTGAAAGACTTTCTCATTTCCAACGCTATATATTGGCTTGATAAATTTCATATAGATGGGCTGCGGGTTGATGCCGTTGCATCCATGCTCTACCTGGACTATAGCCGCCAGCCCGGTGAGTGGGTGCCCAATATACATGGCGGCCGCGAAAACCTGGAGACAGTAGCCTTCCTCAGGCAGTTTAATGACGCCGTGCACTACAGCTTCCCCGATGTACTCACGATAGCTGAAGAGTCGTCAGCGTGGCCGGGCGTTACCATGCACACGGCCGCGGGTGGCCTCGGCTTTGACTTTAAATGGATGATGGGCTGGATGCATGACACCCTCCACTACTTCAGCTTCGAACCCGTATACCGCAAGTACCACCAGGACAACCTCACATTCAATATTCACTACGCTTTCACTGAGAAATTCGTAATGCCCTTATCGCATGACGAAGTGGTGTATGGCAAGCACTCCATGATTGAGAAGATGCCAGGAGACACCTGGCAGCAGTTCGCTAA
This sequence comes from Taibaiella sp., assembly GCA_014377675.1. Taxonomy (GTDB): domain Bacteria; phylum Bacteroidota; class Bacteroidia; order Chitinophagales; family Chitinophagaceae; genus Flavipsychrobacter. Next base: position 393 of record JACMPD010000010.1, on the reverse strand, counting down.
TCTCCGCCTGCTTTACGGTTACATGTATGGCCACCCCGGCGCCAAACTACTGTTTATGGGCAGCGAATTCGCGCAAAAGCACGAGTGGCAGCATGACTACAGCTTGGACTGGAATGAGAACGACAACCCCCTAAACAACGGTGTGCAAAACCTGCTCAAAGACCTCAACCAGCTATACCGTATACCAGCTCTCAGCGAGAACAATTACAGCCCTGACGGCTTCAGGTGGATCGACTTTAAAGATGCGGGCAACTCTGTTTTAAGCTGGCAGCGCATTGCCAGGAACGGGGACTACGTGCTGGTAATCTGCAACTTTACCCCCGTTGTGCGCCAAAACTACCGCATAGGCGTACCTGACCGCGGCACCTACACCGAACTCCTTAATACCGATGC
>JACMPD010000097.1 GCA_014377675.1 Taibaiella sp. | reverse complement strand
CCGCTGACCATGGAGCTTTTTGGTATTGGCGGCTACTTGCTGGTGCGGTACATATTAGAAAAAGTACCGGAAAAAAAGAAAAAACTGCCTTACTGGCCTGATAACGAAAACGCTGTATAAAAGCATTAATATCCAGAACAAAAAATGTCCTGCACTTGAAAAGTAGCAGGACATTTTTATGTATAATTATTAACCATATTACCATATACCAAACAGCACACCGGCGTTAAACGTAAGGTTTTGATTCATGTTATAATGATCTGCCGGATCTTTAATTACATCAAGAAGTCCCTGGTAATAACCGAGGTCAAGATTTAACCACGCAGCCTGGGCAAGCTTAATATTGAGACCCAGCCCGGCGTTTACGCCAAAATCCATTGTGGTAAATTTACCTGTATTGTTTGCCATGGTCACATCCCCATAAGCACCATTCATGTTGTCTTTTTCACCTACCTTAACACCCACTTGCGGACCGAGGTATGCCTTTGGCCTAATTGTATTTTTGAAGTCACCAAAGAAATAATAGGCGCGCACCGGTAACCTTAGGTACATCGGCGTTCCCTTTGCCCGGTAACTATAATCAACAGTATACCCTTCTGATGAAAGCGTTAGCTGCGTACCCCACCCCCAGTGTTCATTGCGGGCATATACCAGGCCAATACCTATATTGCCTGAAGGCGTAGCCATACTTGTGCCGCCCATTCCACTCACCCAGCTGGCGCCTACACCAGCCACAGGGCCTACAGAGACATACGTAGCAGTTGGGGTCTTAAGAGCCATTGGCTTCTTAGCATTTTGCGCGGTTGCACTTACCGTGGCCAAACTCAACGCGATAAATAGTAATTTTTTCATTTGACTTTCGCTTTATTTCTTTAACCACAAGCAAATATTGTGCCATGCAGCTACTACGGTTATGGCCTTTATGAAGCTTTTAACATTAGTGGCTAGCCTCAGCCAAGGGAAGACAATGACAAAATTCGCATATTTTCATTTATATTTGAATGAGTTACTAACCCAATGGTGGTTTGAAACAAACTATAAATATTGCTGACCTCGCGGGCGGCACTTACTTTATCAGGGTTGAAAATGCTGGCATTAACTACAGAGCCAAGGTAACTACCTGGTAAACGCTGATTAAAATTTGTCTGTTTTATAATAAGTGCGGGAATTGTGCCAGCGAAAGATGGTATTGTTTCCGCACTTATTATATAAATATATTAAAAGTGTAAAAAACCGGGTTAAAATCCCCATTCTTGAAGAAGTCATCTCATACTTGCGGAGAATAATGCCATATTTAAGCTTTTTTTGCTTTTCTTCTTCATTTTTTCCTGCCAACTCCTTACCTTTGCGCAAAAATCATAGGAATTTAACTTTTTTATATTCAAATCTATGCCAAACGTTGGTAAAATCAAGCAGATAATTGGTCCGGTTGTGGACGTGTATTTCGGGGGTGGAAGTAAATTACCGGAGATCTTTAACGCCCTTGAACTTACCCGTGAAAACGGTGACATACTGGTGCTTGAAGTACAGCAACACCTCGGTGAAGACAGCGTTCGCGCCGTAGCTATGGATGGTACCGAAGGACTTGTTCGCGGTACTGAAGTAAGGGATACAGGCAAGGCGATAGCTATGCCAATTGGCGATCAGATTAATGGCCGCCTTTTTAATGTAACAGGTGACGCTATTGACGGCCTGCCGGCAACAAGCAAGGCGAACAGCCGCGCGATACATGCCAAACCACCAAAATTTGAAAACCTTACCACTTCTTCTGAAATACTGTACACAGGTATCAAAGTAATTGACCTGATTGAGCCATACGCTAAAGGTGGTAAAATCGGTTTGTTCGGTGGCGCCGGTGTGGGTAAAACTGTATTGATCCAGGAATTGATTAATAACATCGCGAAAGCCTATGCAGGTCTTTCCGTATTTGCAGGCGTAGGTGAGCGTACCCGTGAGGGCAATGACCTGATGCGTGAAATGATTGAGGCAGGTATTGTAAAATACGGCAAAAAATTCCTTCACAGCATGGAAGAAGGCGGATGGGATTTAAGCACCGTTGATATGGAAGAGCTCAAGGACAGCAAAGCTACCTTCGTTTTCGGACAGATGAATGAGCCGCCGGGCGCACGTGCACGCGTTGCTCTTTCGGGTCTTACTATTGCAGAGTATTTCCGTGATGGTGATGGTACAGGCAAGGGTAAAGACATCCTTTTCTTCGTTGACAACATCTTCCGTTTCACACAGGCGGGCTCTGAAGTATCGGCACTGCTTGGCCGTATGCCATCAGCGGTGGGTTACCAGCCTACCCTCGCAACTGAGATGGGTCTGATGCAGGAGCGCATTACCTCAACCAAAAACGGTTCTATTACATCAGTTCAGGCGGTATATGTACCAGCGGATGACCTTACCGATCCGGCACCGGCAACAACATTTGCCCACCTTGATGCAACAACAGTACTTGATCGTAAAATTGCGGATCTCGGTATCTATCCTGCCGTAAACCCACTGGAGTCTACCTCCCGTATCCTTACGCCAATTATAGTTGGTGATGTGCATTATAACTGCGCCAACCGTGTAAAACTTATATTACAGCGTTATAAAGAACTTCAGGATATCATCGCCATCCTCGGTATGGATGAGTTGAGCGAAGAAGATAAAATGACAGTTGCCCGTGCCCGTAAAGTACAGCGTTTCCTTTCTCAGCCATTCCACGTAGCTGAAGCCTTCACTGGTCTTAAAGGCGTACTGGTACCTATCGAAGAAACAATCCGTGGCTTCAACATGATTATGGATGGCGAAGTGGATGAATTACCAGAAGCGGCATTCAACCTTGTAGGCGGTATTGATGATGCGATTGCAAAGGGTAAAAAGCTGATGGAACAGGCGAAAAACTAATTTTTAGTAAGTAGTAATCAGTAGATAGGAAATAGAAAGTAGTAGGTAGCACATCGTAAGATGTAAATAGTAAGTAGTCGATTTTGTTAGTTAAACAATAGGTACGTAAAAATTACTTATACTAAGGCGGCTAAGTACGAGACACTAAATACTAATTACTAAGTACTAACTACCACAATAACCAGTAACAATAAAATCATGCAATTAGAAATATTAACACCCGAACATAAAGTATATAGTGGTAGTGTATATGGTATTCAGTTACCGGGCACTCAAGGCTCATTCGAGATACTGGACAAGCATGCGCCTATGATTGCCGCTTTAGGCAAGGGTAAAATGAAAGTACTGGTTGACAAACACAATACTGAAGTGTATGAAATATCAGCAGGTTTTGTAGAAATAATCAACAACACCGCAAGTGTACTGATTGAAGACGCTACAGCGCTGGTATAGTCAACAATAATACTTATAAATATAAACGCCGGAGCTATTGTTCCGGCGTTTGCATTATATCTATCGTTGACGTAATTACTTGTACATCTTTAGTTTTCCAGTAAAACCGACCTAATCCCGTTGCATCCGAAGCTGATTTTTCAACCGCAGTAATTCATCCTGTTTCTCTTTTAGCCGTTCCAGCAGGTGCGTAATCGCCTCAATTCCTTCCAGGTTTATCTCAAGGTCGTAATAAAGCCGCACAAACTGCTCCAGCGTGCCTACCTGGTCCTCACTGATAAATACGTTTTCTTCCACCCTTATCACCTCAATAAGCCCGTGGTCATACAGAGCATCTATAAATGAAATTTCTATTTCGTGGTGCAGGCAAAAAGTCGTGGCCGGTATTAATTGTCCTTTTGTCATGGTTACCTGAGTTGAGCTAATTCAGTGAACAATTCCTTTTCCTTATCAGTAAGATTTACGGGTATTTTAATGTTATAAGTTACAAAAAGGTCGCCGAAATTGCCTTCACTTTTATGAACCGGGTAGCCCTTTTCCTTTAGTCTTACTTTGGCGCCATTTTGCGTTTCAGGCTTCACTTTCAGCTTTATTTTTCCGCCAAGCGTATCCACGGTTATCTCCCCTCCAAGTACTGCCGTATAAAGGTCCACCTCCGCTGTTACATACAGGTCGCTGCCCATACGTTTGTAGTGCGGGTCATCAGCCATCACAAAAGTGATAAAGAGGTCACCGGCAGGGCCACCGTTGGCACCTTCGCCGCCATAGCCTTTCAGTTTTATCTTATGTCCATTTTCTATACCGGCAGGTATCGTTATACGTACTGCCTTTCCGTTAATATTTATGGTTTGCTGATGGGTAGTAAATGCTTCCGCAAGGCTCACATGCAGCTCTGAACTCAAATCCTGCCCTTTATACTTCACCTTGCCGCCCCTGCCTGCCGCCCCTCCAAACATCTGGGAAAGAAAATCTTCATCCATACCGCCGAAATTTGAAGAGTACGACTGGCCACCGCCGTAGCTCTGCCTGCTGTACTGCTGCTGTGCCTTCTCACGCTCTTCTCCATGCTCCCACCCTTCCCCGTACTTATCATACTTCCTCTTTTTATCAGGGTCGCCAAGCACTTCATTTGCAAGGTTTATCTGCTGAAATTTCATATTAGCTTGCTTGTCATCCGGGTTAAGGTCAGGGTGATATTTTCGCGCCAGTTTCCTGAAAGCGTTCTTTATATCCTGCGGGCTCGCATCCTTTTTGATGCCAAGCGTTTTATAATAATCTTCAAAAGCCATATTCTTTTCGTTAACCAGCCTTGCGGCTTACCGTTCTTCTCAAATTTACGTAAAAATCAATGGAGATCACTCAAAAACAATACCTGTGCACATATCTGCCACAAAATATACCGTGCCCAATTAGTGGCACTCTGCAATAAGTCTATCATAATAAAAATGATGTTTGTATTTTTTCTCCAGCGCTGCATTACCGGTGCTCCTGCTATAATGCAAATCTTACCAGTAACCTTTCTTCTTAACGGTTTCCAAATACCGTTGGTGCAACTTGCCGCAATACCTTGCCATAAACGCTGAGAGCGAAGCGGTCTGCTCATTGGCAGCATACATCACGGCTTTTTCAAACCACTGTTTTGCAAGGCTGCAACCAAAATAGTTATCGTTAAACGCGCTTATCTCGTCCGGCGCATCATTCGCACTCCAGTATATCCGGTTCATTACCCAATACTCGCCATAGTATGACATCTGGTAGTAGGCCGACGCTATCTGTATACATACCCTTGCCCGTTCGTTTCCTTTTAGCCGCTTCTCTTTCTGCTGTAATGCCAGTAACTGCTTTATGTATTCTGCCTTGGTTATGTGTTTAGCATCAGGAAACGCCCCTAACATCAACTCGGTTGATGCGGACAATATCCGCGCAAAGAACGGATCGCCTGTCATATACCCCTCGTAAGGCTGTTCAGCACTGGTGATTTGTTGCATTACAGCCAGTGCGGCAGGCAGGTCGTTTCGGTTCATATACCACGTTGCTTTCAGGTTCAGCAGTAATGGACGGGTCCAAACATTTCCTCTCAGGTTGTCCTTTAAAAATTCTTCTTCATCCGGCTCAAAAGGTATATTCTAAGTTCAAGTACCAAACGCAACACAATTTGTCCCCTTGGCCTGCAAATGGTAAGGGAGCAAACAAAAGATAATACTAAAAATAATGCAGGATAACAACGAAACGACATAGATACATTTACGTATATCCGGCAAATTTACACGATCACCCCCTAAAAAATCCGGTTGATCCACGTATATTAATGCCCGAAACTATAGAAACCAAAAAATCCATTTAATATTTCAAGAATATAATACAGAGCCGCTATGCAAGTGCCGAAAGCAATGAGCGCGTTTATTTTAAACTGTCGGTGAGCCATGCGGTCTGCCTCCAGTTCTAATTCGGTAACCCTTCTTGCTTCACTCACTATATTGCGTTCATCCTCAAGCAACTTTAAATAGCTGCCTTGTTTCTGCAAGTCACGTCCCCTGTTCACGGTTAGTCGCAGGTTAGCCCTGTCCGTCTTGGCCAGTCCGTTTTCGACAAGAAAATTGGTCAGCGACTGCGCAAGATCTATATGTTCCCACATCTGCTCAACATCAGGATGATAGGTATATAATTCCCTTAGCTCCTCAGTCGTTATTTTCTCAATTAGCTCTTTTAGGTTAAACGTTCCATATTCCGGTATCTGGTGCTTTTGCAGCAGAAAATTTAATATTTTTATCCGCCGGTCTTCAAGTAAACTATGAGTTTGCGCAGTTGTCATTATGCCTTTTTAGCGCAAAAATAAATATGCATTTCGTCGCCATTATTGGCTGTACAAAGGTTTAACTATTTTTAAAGACCCTTGAATACCACTCCAAATAACGGCTTATGGCATGGTTTTTAATAACTAAACATCTTTTGATTACCTATAAAATAAACATGTGATAAGCAGCGAACGAAATATGAATGAATCCAGATATCTGAACCGAATAGGTTACACCGGCACACCAATGGCAGATCTGGCAACGCTGAAATCCATTCTCAGATGCCACGTGGCCAACATTCCTTTTGAAAACCTCGATATATTCTATAAAACAAGCTACATCAATCTTGACCTCAGAGCCATATATGATAAAATAGTAAACGTCAACCGTGGCGGTTATTGCTACGAGCTCAATGGCCTGCTGTGCTGGCTGCTGAAATCAATTGGTTTTAAAGTAACTATGGTAGCTGGCCGGGTAGCAAGAAAGAACGGTTATGGCCCGGAAATGGATCACATGGCGCTGCTGGTACACCTTGATGATAATAAATGGCTGGTTGATGCGGGCTTCGGTGACTTTTCCACTGAGCCAATTCTTATCGGCAACAGTAATGAACCGGCTGACTTCAGGCTTGTCGAGATAACTGTAGATAGCAAAAAATACCTCGACGCGCAAAAACGAAAACCGGCTACAGGCCAATACACTTCAGAGTATATATTTACATTAAAACCCCACAACTTTGAGGATTTCGCCCAACGCAATCACCGCCAGCAAACCGAGCCAGGTTCATTCTTCCTTCAAAATCTCATTTGTTCCATCCCGGTAAAGGGTGGCCGGTACAGCATAGTCAATAACCGTTTCGTGGAGACAATCTCAGGAATAAAGAAAATAACATTGATTGGCACGTCCAGGGAACAGGCGCAACTTTTAAAACAATATTTCAATATGGATGCTTCCTTAGTAGCAGTAAGGGCTTAACGCTATTCTTCTTTTACACTCTGCCGAAGCAAAACTCAAGACCTCAGCTGCACCAATAGGAATATAATCTCAAAATATTTTTCCCCGCCCGCCCTTTACCGCTTTGTAATAGTTTTTCCTTATCTTTATAACATTAAATATAGAATGCAGTTATGCCAAAAAAGACAAAGGCAAAAAATAAAAGTAACGGATCCGGCGCGGAAACATTAACCGGAAAACTTGAAGTGACACGGGGCGGGATGGGGTTTGTGATAGTGGAAGGCCACGAAAAAGACATAATCATCAAACGTGACAATATTGGTAACGCACTCAACGGCGATACCGTGCAGGTGGAACTGAGGGGCTACGCAGATGGTAACAAAAGGCAGGAGGGCACTATAAAGAGCGTAATCAAAAGAAAACAATCTGAATTCAGCGGGCGTGTGGAAGTACACCCTCATTTCGCCTTCCTGGTACCTGACAGCGACAAAATGCCGGTAGATATTTACATACCGTTGCACCTGCTCAATGGCGCGCAGCATGGCGATAAAGCCATAGGTAAAATAGTAGAATGGACAGGCAAAACAAAAAACCCCGTAGGCGAAATAACCAGCATATTGACCAATGAGTCGATAAATGAAATAGCTATGCAGGGCATTTTGACCGAAAATGGCTTTCCACTTACCTTCCCTGATGACGTGCTTGAAGAAGCAGCCAGGTACCCTGACGGCGTTGACAGCAACGAAATAAAAAACAGGCGGGACATGAGGGATACCCTCACCATGACAATTGACCCGGCAGATGCGAAAGACTTTGATGATGCCCTTTCTATAAAATCAATGAAAGGTGGCTGGTATGAGGTGGGCGTGCATATAGCTGATGTGGGTCAATACATTGTCGCCGGCTCAGCGCTTGATAAAGAAGCTTACAAGCGCGCAACGAGCGTTTACCTGCCTGACCGCGTGCTGCCCATGCTGCCGGAGCGCCTCAGCAATGAACTCTGCTCTCTGCGGCCCAACGAAGAAAAATATACCTTCTCCTCCATATTTAAAATAAATAAAAAGGGCGAAGTTAAAGACACCTGGATAGGCAAAACAATCATTCACAGCAATAGAAGATATAGCTATGAGGAGGTACAGGAGATAATTGAAGGCACCAAAGGCGATAACCAGAAAGAGATACTGCTGCTGAATGAAATGGCCCAAAACATGAGAGCGGACCGCTTTAAGAAAGGAGCTATCAACTTCTCGTCGCAGGAAGTGCGCTTTAAACTTGATGACAAGGGTAAGCCCATTGGCATCATTATAAAAGAAAGCAAAGAAGCGCACAAACTAATTGAAGAGTTTATGCTGCTCGCCAACCGCACAATTGCCAAATACGTTTCTGAGATCAACCTCAATGGGCAAAAAGTTCCGTTCCCTTACCGTGTGCATGACAACCCTGACCCTGATAAGCTAAAGGTTTTCGCCGTGTTCGCATTGCGTTTCGGCATTAAGCTTGACCTCAGCAAACCCGAATATGTAGCGCAGTCATTTAACGAAATGCTGGAGAAAGTGAACGGGAAGCCGGAGCAACATGTGCTGGAGCAACTTGGTATACGTACAATGGCGAAGGCGATCTACACAACAAGCAACAACGGCCACTACGGCCTTGGCTTTGAAGACTATTGCCACTTTACATCGCCTATCAGGCGCTACCCTGATCTGCTGGTGCACCGCATTTTGCTGGAGTGCCTGCAAAACAATATACACCCCATTAAAAACCTGGAAGAGCAATGCCGGCATTGCAGCGATCAGGAACGCCGGGCCATGGACTGCGAAAGAGCCGCCAATAAATACAAACAGGTGGAATACATGCAAGATCTTGTGGGCGAGGATTTTGAAGCCGTTATCAGCGGTGTCTCCAACTTCGGCTTCTGGGCTGAAACTGTTGATACCAAGTGCGAAGGAATGGTGTCTATTGGCGACCTTTCTGACTTTGACGATTTCGTTTTTGCCGAGGAAGAATACGCACTCGTTGGGCGAAGCACGGGTTATCGTTTCGGCATGGGAGATAAGGTAACAGTGCGACTTGTACGGACCAGCCTCGAAAAACGCCAGATGGATTTCGCCGTTCTGCAATTGCCCGAACAGAAAGACAAGAATGGCAAAGTAAGAGCTGCGGGAAAGCAAAAAGCAAAGTCAGGCGGTAACCCGCAGGCCCGCAAAAACGAACGGGAAGGAAGCCCTAAAAAACGAAAACCTAAGGAAAACTTATAAATTATATCTAAAGTATTGTAGAATAGAAGTCGCTGACCGTCATCAGCGGCTTTTTTTTATTATCGAAAGAGTAACTTTGTCCCAATTTTATTCAGGGTGCTTACAGATAACCACGGCAGACATATTAACTATTTAAGGCTTGCCGTTACTGACAGGTGCAACCTGCGTTGCTTTTACTGCATGCCCGAAAAAGGCAATGTGTGGCTGGAACGGAAAGACCTGCTGAGCTTTGAAGAGATGCTCCGCCTGTGCAGGCTGGCCGTGACCATGGGCATAGAGAAAATCAGGATAACCGGCGGTGAACCCTTTGTTAGAAAAGGAATTATGGCTTTCCTCACAGATCTTTCAAACACAAAGGGACTTAATGAACTCACCATAACCACCAATGGCGTACTCACTGCACCACTGGTGCCTGAACTGAAAAAGATTGGTATAAAATCAGTAAACCTTAGCCTCGATACGCTGGACAGGGATCGCTTTCTCGCCATTACCCACCGCGATGAGCTGGCTAATGTACTGGCCACCATGGAGGCGCTGCTGCGGCATGGCTTAGAAGTAAAGCTCAATGCTGTAGTAATGGAAGGACAAAACATACAGGATATTCTTCCGTTAGTTCAGCTCACTAAAAACAATAAAGTTACGGTGCGCTTTATAGAGGAGATGCCCTTTAACGGTGGCGAAACACACTACCCCACCCTTAACTGGGATCACAAAAAAATATACGACACAATACACGGGGCATATCCCGGCATAGAAAAACTATCCGATCCTGAATATTCCACTTCATATAACTACCACATACCTGGCCACACGGGCAATGTAGGTATTATCGCCGCCTTCACCCGGTCTTTCTGCGGCACCTGCAACAGGCTGCGTATTACACCACAGGGCATACTGAAAACCTGCCTTTACCAAGGCGGCGGCACTGACATAAGGCAGATCATCAGACAAAAGCCGGACAACGACACACTCAGGCAGGCCCTCTTAACAGCCATAAGCCACCGCGCTAAAGACGGCTATGAAGCCGAACGCAACCGCTTAGCAGGTGGCATACATGAAAGCATGGCCACAATAGGTGGATAGTGTGCAAGGCCGGTTTAGAAGTACCCGGTAATATCCCCCCGCTATTTCCTTTTATCCTTCCACACGACTATTCAAATAATAAGCGCAAAAAAGCCATGATGATAGATATCATTATGGCTCCGTATAATCTAAAGTAAAATTTACTACCTGCTCGCTGTTGCCGACTGCATTACATCGTCAAATACGCCTGTATTGATCGCTTTGCAAACCTTAGCTATTTCTTCCTTGTTGCGGTCATGGAAAAAAGCCAGGAACTGATTGCAGATGCCATTGTTCTTATCGGCTGACTTAATGCTCTCCCTGAAGTCAATCAGCCTGTCCTGGTTGCTCATCGTGAAATTGCGCATCGTAACGGTATACTTCCCTTTCTTCACCTTTACATCAACAGTATAGTTCACTTCATATGTATGCTCTACATCCTGTTGTTTAGTTGTCATGTAGGTGTAGCTGCCCTGGGCCGTATAGGTACCTTCTTCAGCGTTAATTGTTTTAGAATCGAACGTATTAAAAAATGAAGTTGCATTGCGCTCTATGTTGCTCATAGCTGCGGTTTTACCGGCACTTACAGCAGTATCATACTCGGGCCCGCCGGCATGCAACGGAATCTGCTTGTATGTCAGCTTTATGAAATCATAAGCATAACCCATATTTTGTGCTGTTGCTGCACCAAAACTACCAATCATTACGAGCGATAAGAAGAAAAGCCTTTTCATAAATTATATTTTTAAAGAGTTAAGAAACCTGAACCAAAAATGAACAACAAAACTATTTACAACCAAATAACAAATCTATAAAACCAACAAATGAAAGTACCCGTTTTTATACAAACTACATAATTTTGTTATCAT
>JACMPD010000096.1 GCA_014377675.1 Taibaiella sp. | reverse complement strand
CAGGTACCACCTTTGTTGTATCAGGACATCCCTGGTTTGAAACAGGTCCTGCTACTGTAGGGCACTTGTCTTCGTTGTCAGGTATGCCATCACCATCGGTATCAGGGCATCCGCTAAACTGTGCTAAACCAGGCTGGTCAGGGCATTTATCATCTTTATCCGCAATGCCATCTCCGTCCCTGTCTGGGCAGCCACGTAGCTGTACCGGACCTGCAATTGTAGGGCAAAGATTGTCTTTGTCAGGAATACCATCGCCATCAGTGTCAGGGCAACCATGGAACCGAACCAAGCCGGCAACTGTAGGGCATAAGTCATCTTTATCTGGTATACCATCACCATCAGTATCAGGGTATCCTTCAAATTTGGCAAGGCCGGCCACATCAGGGCACTTGTCTTTTTTGTCACGTATGCCATCACCGTCTCTGTCTTTAGCCTGAAACACAAAGAAGCGAGCCCCCAGATTTACACCATAAGACTGGTTGTTGTTAGCGGTAACGTTGCTAACTACCGAGTTATAGCTACCCACGCCATCGGTCAGCCTATAGTTGTTGGTCTCAGTACGGGTCATTGGCTGATACAGGTAGAAAGCACCAAGATTTAAGGCTACCTTGTCAGACAGAAAGAAGTTAACTGATGGCTGCACAATGAATCCTATTGATCCGGTTTTGTAAGTAACGGTCCCGGTTTTAGCATTCGGCGCTACTCCCAGTCCTACATTGTATCCCTGGCTGCGCAGGGAGTTAAAGTAGGCCTGAACATCACCATCCTTATTATTTTTAAAGAACTGTTCTTTTGTAATAAACCAGTAGTTAACTGATGGGGTAGCAGCGTTATCATAATACCACGTAACACCACCGTCTGATGATTTGGTAAACTGATAGATAGCTTCGTAGTTCAGACTGCCATTGTTTGTGTAGTCCGTCTTGGTTTTTACATTTATTAATATACCTGCGTCGGCAGTGAAACCCCATCTTTTGGAAAAGCGGTTCTTGTACTTCAGCACGACCGGAATATTCATGTTGGTCGTCTTTTGGGTTTCTCTCACATCGCTGTTCGCACTTTCTACCTGCCTGTAGGGGTTGCCAAGATAGTCGGTTGCCCGATATTCAACACGGAATTTATCCAGGCTTGCATCGCCCTCCTGCATCAGGTACATAAAACCGGTACCTATACCAAAGTGGCGCTTGCGGCCCCAGAAGAAGCCCAGCTGGGCGTCAGTTCCGTAAGTAATACCCCTTGTGTATTCAAGGTTACCTGTGTTCACGTTTAAGGCGTTAGGGTAGTTGCCCGCCGAGTTTCCGGTGGTAAGGTACTGCGTATTCATGCCTCCCAGCAAATTTACATCTATTGCCCAGCGGGACAATAAACTGTCCCTTTTAAACTTTTTTGTTCTTACCTGCGATATTGCCGGAAGTACTAATAGACCGGCTACTGCTGTTAATAATATTTTTTTCATTTCTATGAAGTTTTATGTGTGTTAGCTGATTAGTTTTTAATAAACCTTGTTGAGGCGATTTTTGTACCTTCCTGTGTACATGTTATTATATAAACACCTGCCGGTAAGTCAGTTACATTCATGCTAACGCTGTTGCCTGCTGTTGTCACCTTGTACTGCTGACCTATCATATTAGCTATTTCGTATTTAATATCACCTTTCACATTTGCACTTACTTCAATATTTATATTGCCGTCAGTTGGGTTAGGGAAAACATTAATAGAAGCAATAGCAGGTTCATTAGTCTCAGTAACACCTAAAGGTGAATTGAAATAGGTTTTCTGCATACACCCATTATGAGTATTGATCACCCAATAAGACTTGTTACCAAAGTCAGGAGTTGCATTATAATAATCCTGGTTTACTTCACCATGCAACATAGTTGAGTCAAGAGTAGTTTTATCGTCATAACCCCACTGGTAGCTATCCTCATTACCTGGTGACGCTACAAAGCGGCTGTTATAATAAATTACAGTTACATTGTCTGATACGCTGCTGCTAACATTTACTATAAATGAATCTGTGTTGCTGCACGCTGCTCCTATTATATTTGTCTTAAGATAAACGACAGCCGTACCCGGATTAGGGAAATTGACAAGTGCGTACTGGTGGTTAGCGCCCTGCGACCATATCGCAGCGTTGGAAGCTGACCAGTTGTAATTCAGACCTGATGCAGGTAATGTTGCCGCACCAAAGTTTTGGAATTTTGTATTAGAACATACGTTAACAGGTGTATTGGTAACTATTACAGGAACAGGCACCGGAGCGTTTACTGTTTTTACAACAGTAGCTGTACTTGAACAACCATTAGCTGTTACAGTGAAAACATATATAGCTATTACCGGTGATGCAGTAGTATTGATAAGTGTTTCCACAAGATTACCTGACCCCGAACCTGTAGCAGGTGTTATGCCGGAAACAGCACTGCGGTTCCATGTGTAGGTTGCTCCGCTTGTTGAGCTCGTTGGTACATAGGTAAACTGTACGCCGCTGCACACGGTATCATGGGTGTCGCTTGTAAGTATTGGAGTAGGGTTTACCCTTACCACTATTTCCTGGGTATTGGTAGCCTCTTCTGTCAGCTGATACTCCATATGGGAAAAACAACTGCGCCGCCGTCTCCTGCCTATCCCGCAGTATCATTTCCTGCTAAAGTTGAAATAATGCCTGTTGTTGAAATTTTTCTAACTATATGGTTACCGTTATCAGCTACAAACACATTTCCTGAGCTGTCAGCCGATACCCCTGTTGGAAAATTCAACTCTGCCGTTGTGGCCGCGCCACCATCGCCACTATTGCCTATAGTAGCTGTTGTACCTGCGAAACGACTAATGATGCCGGCGCTGTTCACCCTGCGTATCACGCTATTCCCTGCATCTGCGATATATATATATTGCCTGCACGGTCAGCAGCTACGCCGTAAGGGAAGTTTAATCTGGCCAAAACAGCCAGGCCGCCATTGCCTGATGACCCAACTGTGCCAGTTCCTGCAAAAGTATATACAGATTCCCTGCCACGTCTACCGCTATGCCTGATGGTGCGGAAAGTTGTGCAGCTGTTGAAGAACCGCCATCGCCACTGTACCCTGGGGTGCCGTTTCCTGCAAGCGTATTAATAAGGCCGTCTGTCGTTACCTTGCGTATTACATTATTATCATAGTCGGCTATGTACACATTTCCTGAGTCATCAGCGACAATACTTGTGGGTCGCGATAGTTGTGCCACACTCGCGGAGCCGCCGTTACCGGTGTAGCCGGCAGTGCCCATACCGGCAAATGTACTAATTACTTGCGCCTCACCAGTGGTGGCGAAGGTAATTAGTAAGACGACAAATAATGACCAAGATAGACTTTTTCTCATTGTAATTTTGGTTTTAATGGTTACGTAATTACTGTTTTTTAGTTTGTTAGAAGAATGACGATTTATGAAATGCTAGTTAAAAAAATCATTTGGATCTGTTGAATTTGTTTTGAAAACTACCCGACGAAATATTGATTACTTGCCTTTAAAAAAATCAGATCACCGGCACTGCGGTGGGTATATAGCCAAAGCCGAGGATGTCAATAGCTTTTTATTTTTTTTTTGTGTAATTATTTTTTTTTAAAATTTTACAAACGGTATCTTCTTTAATAAGAAATTGAACTTTTTGCCGTTGTGGAACATGCTAAAATTAATTAGTGATTAGCTTTTTATGGACACCGGGAAGTAGGTGAAAAGCTATTATAATGCAAGGTGACCAAGCCTGCTGGCATAATTTTTTCATTTCACTTAGAAATATTGAATCAAACTAAAAACAATTGTCATGAAAAGTTATTGGAAAATGATAGGAATTTCCGCAGTTGCGGCCGCGGTACTTTATTACCCTGTGATGAAGTTATATAAGTACATTTCAGAAAAGGGAAAAGAAAATGAAGAAGAGGAAAAACATATAGTAAAGCAATTTCTGCCGGCATACAGGGGTAAACATAAACCTCACCACCGCCACGATACTAACGGCAAAACTGATCCTGGAATAGCATAGTTTCCCTAATCAATATTTAATTTATATGACGCATGCGGATGTTCCGGTGCGTTATTTTTTTTATATAAATATTCTATTTTTAAAAAATATTATATTTATTTTGCTGACGGTAGCACTGCATTTTTTTTCCGTTTGAGGTTAATATTTTTGTAAGTTTGTAGGTTAAGGTAAGTTGGAAAAAGATATTTCAACATTTTTTATAACAATAAGCGATTAATTGACAGATGCAGTTTTGCAACCTAATAAGTGGTGTTTGCTTTTGCCATGTATTAATTTCATTGTCAGTTGATTAGTTCTATATAAATTTTTTAATAAATGGGATGTGACAGTTGCGGATCAGCTGCCGGTGGAAAGCCGTCTGGTTGCAAAAGTAATGGAGGGTGCAGCACAGGTGGCTGCAACCGGCTAAATGTGCATGACTGGCTGAGCAGTCTGCCGCTGCATGACGGCGCAAAACCATACCCTGTTATTGAAGTTTCATTCAATAAAGGCAGCCGCAAAGAGTTTTTCAGGAACAACACTCATAGTATTTTAGAAAAGAACGACTGGATAGCGGTAGAGGGTGTAGGTGGGTATGATGTAGGGCAGGTAAGCCTAACGGGAGAGCTGGTGAAACTGCAGATGAAGAAATATTCGGTAACAGAGAATGGCGTTACCAAGCGTGTACTTCATCCGGCTACTGATGAAGAAGTGGCTTTGTGCGCTGCACAAAAAGACCGCGAACCAGAGGTACTGATACGCTCAAGGGCAATTGCGAGAACACTTAACCTGAACATGAAACTGTGCGAAGTGGAAATTCAGGCTGACAGTAAAAAGGGAACTTTTTTCTACACTGCTGATCAGCGGGTTGATTTCAGGGAATTAATAAAGTTTTTCGCCAATGACTTTAAAATGAAGGTAGAGATGCGCCAGATAGGCGCACGGCAGGAGAGTGGTAAAGTAGGGGGTATAGGTTCCTGTGGCAGGGAACTTTGCTGCAGCACATGGCTGTCTGATTTTAAATCAGTGAACACCACCGCGGCAAGGTATCAAAACCT
Organism: Taibaiella sp.; assembly: GCA_014377675.1. Classification (GTDB taxonomy): domain Bacteria; phylum Bacteroidota; class Bacteroidia; order Chitinophagales; family Chitinophagaceae; genus Flavipsychrobacter. Next base: position 29,121 of record JACMPD010000096.1, on the reverse strand, counting down.
CTCCATCAATCAGACAAAGCTATCAGGACAGTGCGGCAGGCTTAAATGCTGTCTCAATTATGAATTGGACACCTATATGGACGCGCTTTCAGTCTTTCCTCATCATGCCGATTCTCTGGAGACCGTAAAAGGCATTGCTCACCTGCAGAAAAGAGATATTTTTAAAAATCTGATGTGGTATAGCTTCTCAGATCATAATAAACAGTATCCACTCTCCATAGACCGGGTAAAGGAAATTATTAAAATGAACAAGCTCGGGCAGAAAGCTGATGAGTTACACCCGGTCGAGATTGAAACCAAGGCTGAAAAAGCGGGACTGAGTATTGATGTCGGTTTCGTAAATGACGTGGGGCAGATAACACTTAAAAACCTCGAGAAAAATAATAACAAAAATAAGAAAAAATCAGGTGGTGGCGGCAAGCCGAATATACAGGGTAACAGGCCGAAGACGGAACAACCTAAAGGCGGGGAACAAACCATGCGTACTGATAGGCCAGACCGTGGGCCACGTCCGCAAAAACAACCCCGTGAGGCGGGTACTAACAACCCGCAGCAGGTAATGCCACCGCAGAACAGACCTAACCCTAACCAGAACAGGAAGCCCGATCAACCGGCGCAGGGAGCCCCCAGGCCACCAAGACAACCAAGGGACCAGGATCAGCAGGCACAGGGTGATAACCCGCCACAGCCCAGGCCACCGAGGGAGCAAAGAGAGCCCAGGCCAAACCAACAGCCAAGACCCCAAAACAATCAGCAAAACAAAAGAGCTGATCAGCCTGCACGCCCGCAACAGGGAGATATCTCTGCCGGTGATCAGGCGCAAGCGACACAAGGAGATAAAGCCAATAACAACGACAAACCTGCCAATGGTGAGCAGCAAAGCCGCCCTCCAAGGCCGCAAAGGAACAGGCCGCAAAGAAACAGGTCAGGAGGAAATAACAAAGAAGACGCTGGCGCGTCAGCACCACCGCCTGTGCCCTCTGAGTAGTGGGATTATTACCGCTGCTCAGAGGGGTGATAAAAACTGGTGATAGTGTAAAAGGGGCAGGCGCAAAAATTGCAGGCAATACAATAATGACGCAACGCCGCATATATTCGTTAGGAAACAAAAAAAATAACCCGCGATCTATTAAAATCGCGGGTTATTTCTATTTATACTGTATTTTTTATTTAGTTTCCAAGATAGGTCTTCAGCAACTGGCAACGGCCGGGTGTTCTCAGCTTCGTTATTGCCTTGTCTTTTATTTGTCTTACGCGCTCACGGGTCAGGGAGAATTTTTCCCCGATATCTTCGAGGCTCATTGGGTTAGAAACACCTATGCCAAAATAAAGCATGATTACATCCTTCTGTCGGTCAGTTAATGTACTTAAAGAACGCTCAATTTCGCAACTCAGCGATTCGCGATGATAAAGATCCGCATCAGCCGCAACCGAATTGGGGTTTTCAAGTATATCAAGAAGAGAATTATCTTCACTGTCCACGAAAGGCGCATCAACTGACACGTGTCTAGCAGCAACCCCGAGTGTCGTTTCCACTTCTTCAGTACCTATGTCGAGCAACTCGGCCAGTTCCTCGGTTGATGGCTCCCGCTCAAATTCCTGCTCTAGTTGTGAGTATGCCTTGCTTATCTTGTTAGAAAGCCCAACTTTATTCAGTGGCAGCCTAACAATACGTGACTGTTCCGCAAGTGCCTGTAATATAGACTGGCGGATCCACCACACTGCGTAAGAAATGAATTTAAATCCACGTGTTTCATCAAAACGCTGAGCTGCCTTAATTAAACCAAGATTGCCCTCATTAATTAAATCACTTAGAGAGAGGCCCTGATTCTGATACTGCTTAGCAACAGATACCACGAAGCGGAGATTTGCTTTTGTTAATTTCTCTAACGCGCGCTGATCGCCCTGTTTTATCCTTATCGCTAATTGTACTTCCTCCTCAGGGGTTATTAAATCTACTTTACCTATCTCCTGTAGATATTTTTCCAGTGACTGGCTCTCGCGATTGGTAATTGATTTCGTTATCTTTAACTGGCGCATTGACATTGGTAAAGTAAGTTAGTGGTTAGTAAATTGAAATTCACGATAATTAAAAAAACCAAACCGGGCATTTTATTTGGCAAATCTAAGGGTCTTAACAATCCAACCCAAAAAAAATTATGATTGTCTTAACTTGCATTTCTGAAATTGCTGAGATATAGTTTAAAAATATTCATTAAATTAGGGAATAAAATTTTGTTTGTAGCATCAATTTTTTATTATTGCACTCTCAGAAACAAGTGAATCTCAAGCAATGAGTAAGAAAAAAATAATGTATTCGGTAGAATTTCCAATTCGTTGTTCCCCGGCGATTTTATATGAGTTTTTATCTACGCCTGTGGGTTTGCAGGAATGGTTCGCTGATAAGGTTGATCAACGGGATCATAAATTTTTTTTTACATGGAATGGAGCTACGGAAAGTGCTGAAATTCTGGAGCATATTGAAAATGAATTTATTCGCTATCGCTGGGAATATTACGCCACCGATGAGTTTTTTGAATTCAGCATTGAGCAAAGTCCGGTTACAAGTGAGACAATTTTAAGAATTACCGACTTCGCTGAAAAAGCCGATCTCAAAGACCAGGAACAACTATGGCACTCTCAGGTCAATGATTTAAAACATCGCATCGGCGCCTGATAACGCTGCAACAGATTTCCGGGCAGCTCCGGCAGGCTTCCTTATGCTTCCATCCGGAACCATTATTGGTTGCTTATCAGCTCAACAATAGCCTTCATCAGAAAGGCTGAGGTAGTCATTGCCGGCTATTATTATATGGTCCAGTAATTTTATATCCATCAGTGCTGCCGCTTCCTTTATTTTACGAGTGAGAATCTTATCCTGCTCACTTGGCGTTTTATTCCCCGATGGATGGTTATGCCCCAGCAGTAGCGTATTTGCATTGCAAAGCAATGCGTTTTTTAAAATAATACGTATATCCGCCACAGTCGCCGTAAGTCCGCCATTACTTACCAGTTCTGTCTTTATCACCTTGCAGGCCTGGTTCATATATACCACGCAAAACGCCTCATGATTTAAATCTTGTAATATTGGCATAAATATCTCCACCGCGTCAGCGCTTGTGCGCACTGCCTTGCGTTCAAGGCCGGCAGCCAGTTGCCTTCGCCGGCCCAGTTCCATTGATGCGGATATAATTATGGCCTTGGCTTCCCCGATGCCATTTATCTTTTGCAGTTCATCAATATTCAGCCGCCCAAGTTCCCTGAGATTATTATGTGCCATTTCAAGTGCTTCTTTTGCCAGGTCAACAGCTGATTTATTCCTACTCCCGGTTGATAAAAGTATGGCGAGCAACTCAGCGTCAGTAAGCGCTGCCGCGCCCTTTTGCATCATCTTCTCGCGCGGCCGGTCATCTTCAAGCCAGTTTTTAATGCTGTTAAAGTCGCTCATATCTATTGGGGAAAATGGGTAGTTGAATAAATTTCATCGGTATACTCTTTAAAAATCGCCATCTTCACTTGTAGCTGATACCATCCCGGTGAGGTCATAGATTTTCTGTATTTTTTAAAGTATTGAAGCGAAACCAATCTCAAGGACTTTCAGCAGGCCAGTCTTCAGATCAAAAACCCAGCCATGTACCACAGGGAAGCCCTGTTTCAAGTACAGTTTCTGCACATTAGCTGTTTTAATTACGTTTATAGCCTGCTCTCTTACATTTAGTTCCACCAGCCTGGTATATCTTTCGTACTCATGTTTAATGGCGTCAAGCTCGGCCATATGCAACTGGTATACATCCCTAATGCCTCTGAGCCACAAGTTGATTATACCCATTTCTTTCGCCTGCATCGCTGCCTTTACTCCACTACAGTTATAATGGCCGCAAACAATGATATGCTTCACATTAAGGTGAACTGTAGCATAGTTAATTACGGACATTACATTCATGTCAGTATTATTCACCATGTTAGCAATATTGCGGTGGACAAATACGTCTTCTGGCTGCATTCCTACTATTTCATTAGCCAGCACCCGGCCGTCAGAGCCAATGTATCGATAATCGGGTCTTTGACCTTGTGAACGCTTTTCAAAAAAATCAACTTCGCGGCCCTTCATTACTGAAACCCACTCCTTGTTGTTTTCAAAAAGTTCTTTGTAACCTGACTTTGCTTTTTTTATGCAATAATAGATAAATCCTGAAATTTGCCCTAAATTTTTCTCGCTTTTTCCGCTAAATCCATTATTATTCACCCATTAACTCAAATTAACCGCTAATGGCGCAACTTTTTTCATTTTTAATAGTTGTAAGTGATAAGAACGATTATTTTTGTTCGTCAATTGCACGATATGAAATTTGATTTTAACAAACTAAAGATAGACCTGCTCGCCATTGTGGCATTTGTGGTCATATCATTACTCTATTGCCTGCCGCAGATACAAGGTAAAAAACTTAATGCGCATGATAATATTTCATGGCAGGGCATGTCTCACGAAGCCATGGCATTCCATGACTCCACAGGCAAAGATGTAATGTGGTCTAACAGCATGTTTGGCGGTATGCCGTCATACACCACCTATGCGGTTTCCGGGCAGTCTAACTATGTTGGTTTTGTACAGGATATTCTGGAGGCGGTAGGGAAGCCTGCGTATTTTTTCTTTATCGCAATGCTTTGCTTTTACCTGCTCATGCGGGTGCTGGGGGTTAATAAATGGCTGGGTATGGTGGGCGCGTTCGCTTACGCGTTCTCATCCTATAACGCTATTATTATAGGTGTGGGCCATGATACTAAAATGATGACTATCGCCTACCTGCCAGCGGCTATTGCAGGGCTCTATCTTATTTATAAAGAAAAGTGGCTCACGGGAGCTGCTTTGTGGGGGTTTGCAATTGCGCTTATTGCTATAAACGGTCACTACCAGGTTATCTATTACTATTTATTTATATTCGTTTGTTTCGGCCTGGTTATGTTTTATATAGCACTAAAGGAAGGAAAAATTAAAGAATTCCTTATTTCTTCTGTCATTGCTGTGGTGGTTGGGCTAGTTGGCACCGGCCCTAACATGACCTCCATATTGCCGGCACAGGAGTACACAAAAGCGACAATGCGTGGTGGGGCAAGTGAGCTTTCAGGCCATGACAAGAAGGAAAACGGCGGCTTGGATAAAGACTATGCTTTCCGCTGGAGTAATGGTATAGGTGAGACTTTTTGTATTATGATCCCTTATTTGTATGGCGGATCTTCAGGAGAGTCATCAGATAAGGCACCAAAAACATATGAAATGACAGGTGGCAGATATGAGAAATTACCGCTTTACTGGGGTCCCCAGCCGTTCTTAAGCGGGCCTGTTTATTTTGGCGCTATAGTGTGCTTTTTGTTTGTGTTGGGTTTAATGGTTGTAAAATCGCCCCACAAATGGTGGATAGTGGCGGCAAGCATTATTGGTATAGTTCTATCATGGGGTAAAAATTTTGCGGGCGTTAACTACTTCCTTTTTGATCACCTGCCAATGCTCAATAAATTCAGGACGCCCTCCATGGCTATGGTGGTGCCACAGTTTTTGTTTCCTTTATTAGGCATGTGGGCGGTAAATGATATACTCACAAAGAAAGATAACCCTGCTGAGATATGGAAAAAATTGAAAATTGCTACTGGTATTACGGCAGGTCTGTGTCTATTGTTAGGAGTAGCAGGCGGAATGTTTTTTGACTTTAAAGGTGCTGAAGACGCACAGATGCCTGCCGAAATAATGGCTGCGCTGCGAGATGACAGAGCGTCGCTTGCTATGAAAAGCGGCCTCCGCAGCGCCGTTTTTATCCTCCTTGCTGCTGCGCTGTTATATGGTTTCATTAAAGATAAGCTGAAGCCGGGAATGCTGATTGGTGGTCTGGCGGCAATAATGGTTTTTGACCTTTACCCGGTAGCCCATACCTATCTTAATGAAAACAATTTTGAAGATGCTGCTGACTATGAAGCAGTATTTCAGCCACGTGATGTAGATAAGGCTATCATGCAGGATAAAGACCCCTATTACCGGGTGCTTGACCTTTCCAAAGATACCTATAATGATGCGGTTCAGGCCTATTTTCATAAATGCGTGGGCGGATACTCACCTGCTAAAATGGAAATATACCAGGATCTTATTGACCGTCATCTCAGCAAAGGATTTAATGCTGAGGTCTTAAATATGCTCAATACAAAGTATATAATAGTGGGAGGGCAGAAGAGTGCCCCGCAGGTAATGCCTAATACCGAGGCTTGCGGCAACGCATGGTTTGTTGATGAGGTGAAATGGGCGGCAACGGCTGATGAAGAAATCAACAGCCTGAATGCCCGTAAACTTGGCGATACCGTGACAGCACCCGGTGCGTTCCAGCCCAAAAAGACGGCTGTTATCAGGGGTACTTTTCAGTCAGTTATGGGCAATTACACTTTTGGGAAAGACAGCGCTGCATATGTAAAGCTGGATAAATATGGCCTGAATGATATTTCTTTCATATCCAATAACAGTAAACCAGGCCTGGCAGTATTTTCTGATATTTATTACGAAAAAGGCTGGAAAGCTTTTGTGGATGGCAACGAAACGCCTATTATGAAAGCTGATTATGTGCTGCGTAGCATAAAAGTGCCTGCCGGAAACCATAAAATAGAATTTCATTTTCATCCTGAAAGCTTCTACAAAGGGAAAACCATTGCTATGGCAAGCAGTATCTTCCTGATATTACTGGGCCTGAGTGCTCTGGTGCCGCTTTTCATGAAAAAGAAGGAAATTAAAGAAGCATAATTTAGTGAGTCATCCGGACTTTGTTTTAGTACGGATGACTCAGCTATATACATTTTGGATAGCATAAACCATGAATGAGAAGCAACCATATACAGTCAGGAATCTTTTTGCCGTAGGGAAGGGGATGAGCGTGAGTTTTTATGTGATTGACTTTGTATTCAGGAAATTATTCAGGCAAAACGCCGCTGTAAAGTGGGCAGTGCACCACACCAGCACAGTACATTGTCCTGATAATATAGTAAAAGGCAGAGATGTCTATCCCGGCGATTCACCCGGCGTATATATTAACGCTTATAATGGTATCACAATAGGCGATTATACTAACATAGGGCCGAATGTAGGGATTATTTCTACAAATCATGACTTGGTTAATAATGATAAGCATGTAAAAGCCGCCCCGATAATAATAGGCCGCTTCTGCTGGCTGGGTATGGGCGCAGTGGTATTGCCTGGTGTATTTATAGCTGATTTTACTATTGTTGGTGCAGGCGCTGTAGTCACTAAAAGTTTTCCCGGCGGCTATTGTGTGTTGGGCGGCAACCCGGCAAGGGTAATCAAAAATCTAAACCGGGAGGAATGTGATGCCTATGCTCAAAGCAGGAAGTAGCGCCTTCTACAGTAATTCTTTTCTTATATTCATTATAAGGTTTTTCCCCTCGCTGGCGAATTTGCTGGTTATTTCCTGGTACGCCAAAATGTTGCCCCAAAGCGTTTATGGAGATTACAGCCATTTCTGGATCCAACTCAGCGTATTTTACCCGCTTATTTGTTTTGGCATCCATATGTTGGCCATTACTTATCCACCAGCTTTGCTGTCAAGGCTTGTAAACGCGTTGCTAAAGCGTCATTTTGTTTTGTTCGGCATTTGGGCCGTAGCAATAGGTTCAGCTTTTGCGGCCCTGCAGTGGCTTAAAACAGGCATTCCGTTTATTATCCCTTTTTGTTTTATCATTTGTTACGCCTTCACATTTATATTGGAATCGTTCCTAATTGTATATAGTAGTTTTAAAACTCTTATTGTCACAAATGTCATCTATTCAGCAGCTTACTGGCTGGTACATTTATATGTATTGAAAAATTCATTTTCCCTGGTTGCACTATTTGCTTATCTCTTGGTGGTAGTCATAGTAAGGATGCTTGTTTATTTATTTGTTGCTTTTCGCAGCCACAGCAGCTTCCCTGTTGCAGGCAACAGGGAAACCGTGGAAAAATTAAACATAAAAACACTCTGGCTGCATCTCGCTTTATACGATGTGGTGCAAAACGCGTCCGTATGGATAGATAAGTTCATCATTTCCCTTGTTTTATCGTCGGGCATGTCGGCCATTTATTATAACGGCGCCCAAAATGTTCCATTTCTGCCCCTTATTTTAAGTGCTGCCGCAAGTGCCGCACTCATGCAGATGGCAGGTGTGCAGCATCAGGAAAGCGAAAATATACGGGCGTTAATGAATAAAACAGGCAAGGTTTTATCCTGCATTGTGTTCCCTGTATTTTTCTGCCTGTTTTTTTACCGGCAGGAGGTTATTATTGGCTTATTTTCTGTTAAGTACGTTGCTGCTGTCCCTGTTTTCATGGTATCGCTGCTGGTGTTGCCGGTGCGCGCTTACAGCTTTACTACTGTTTTGCAACGTATGCACAAGGGGGCTGTTATCACTGCGGGTGCCATAGGCGAAATAGTACTGGCTTTACTGCTCATGTATCCGTTATATCGGTTAGCTGGCTTACCCGGCGTTGCGCTTAGTTTTGTCATCTCTACTTATTTACAGGCAGCTTACTACATTGTTAAAACTGCCAGCCTGTTGCATGTACCCGTCTGGGCAATATTGCCGCTTAAAAACTGGCTTATAAAATTTACGGTTACCGGCATCATAATATGGATAGTACATTATGCTTGTTCAGAGTACCCTTGGTGGCTAAGTTTAGGCATGGGTGCGGCATCAATGACGGTTATTATATTGTCCATGTTGTACTATGAAATATGTTATACTGGAGGCCGTGGTAAAGCCTAAAATATTTAATAATTTAACTGCTATAAATGTTCGCCGCCCTATGTAAATTGCAAGTGAATACTGGCTTTGCTATCACTGGCCGTTAATGCTCGCTTCACCCAAATAAAACTCATGAGAAGACTTCCTGTTTATTTTTTATTAGATACCTCGGGTTCCATGTATGGGGAGCCTATCCAGGCATTGAATAATGCCCTCAGTGGCATGGTCAATACCCTCCGTACTGACCCACAGGCGTTAGATTCGCTCTGGCTGTGTGTCATTACTTTCGACAGGGAAATAAAAGAACTGGTGCCGCTTACTGAGCTGGTGAGTTTTCAACTGCCAGAAATTACATGTCCGCAAAGTGGCCCCACCAATATGGGCGCCGCCTTACTTATGCTGTGTGATAAGGTAAATACCGAAGTACGGAAGGGTGGGCTGCAACAAAAGGGCGACTGGAAACCTTTATTATTTATCATGACGGATGGCTCGCCATCAGATATAGCGGATTTTAAAACCGCTCTTCCGAAAGTGAAAGCTATAAATTTCGGCGCTATTGTAGCCTGTGCGGCAGGGGCAAAAGCAAAGGACGAATACTTGAAAGAACTCACTCCTAATGTAGTTCATCTTGATACCGCCGATAGCAGTACGCTGAAGCAATTTTTTAAGTGGGTATCTGATACCATAGAACAGGGTAATAAAAGCCAGGGGACAGGCGAAACTATAGCCTTGCCACCACCACCGGCCGAGGTGCATATAGTTATCTAATAGCCCGGTTATAATTAAATTTATTCTAAATTATCATCAATGAATGTAAAGTTGATAGGCAATGATCTGAAATGCCTGCAGGTAGAGCTGGAGCAAAACGAATTTTTCTACAGTGAAAAGGCGGCATTAATATATTATGAAGAAGGCATACAGTCTAATCTTAAAATATTGGACAACGGTATAGGCGGAATGATAAAGCGCAAGCTGTCTGGTGAAAGTATATTCCTTGTAGAGTTGCGGAACAGCCATTTCAGCATGAAGAAATTAGTGCTTGCGGGTCATTCTGGTTTGCTGCCGGTAAACTTAAAGCTGATTAGTGGAGGTATCGTGTGCCGTGCTGGCAGCTATGTAGCTTCTTCTGATAAAGTTGATGTTGATTTTAAGCTTAATCTCACCTCGTTTATCGGTGGTACCGGACTCATCATGCAGAAGATAACAGGCTTCTGCACTGTGTTTTTAGATGCTATTGGCACACCTCTGATTCTCGATCTGAAACCTGGTGAAACGGTTTTTATTGACGAGAAAAGCTTTATTTGTATGCACGCCCACATGCTCACTCAGGCTACACCGCATTTTTCAGGTAATAATTTGTTTGGCGGGGAAGGATTATCCATGCTCAGGGTAACCGGTCCCGGCACTATTTATCTCAGTTCCGTAAATATTCGAATGTAATCGGGTCCTGTTTTGCCACGAATATTAAGTAGTAGCATAAAGCCGTATTTATTTTTTGCGTTATTCCTGCCAAATTATCGGAACTTCGCAATGGAGTAATTGACTATGATATTTTCATCAAAACTAATAGAAGATGCGGTGCAGGAATTTTCGCGGCTGCCCGGTATAGGTAAAAAAACAGCGTTGCGCATGGTGTTGCAGCTGCTGAAAATGGAGAAAGGCGAAGTGGATGAATTTACAGGGGCAGTATCACGAATGAGGCACGGTATTAAATTTTGCAGTCAGTGTTATAATGTTTCGGACAGTGATGTGTGTGTGTTGTGCGTGAACCCCGGCCGCAACCGTAACCAGGTATGTATAGTAGAAAGCATCCGTGATGTAATAGCTATTGAAAGTACTCAGCAGTACAGCGGTCTTTACCATGTGTTGGGTGGTATATTATCACCCCTTGATGGCATAGGCCCTTCACAGTTAAATATCGCTACGCTGCATGACAGGGTCAGGAACAATGGCATCACAGAATTGATTATGGCGCTGAGCCCCACTATTGAAGGCGACACAACTGTCTACTATATAGCCCGGCAGCTGAAAGACCTGGATGTTTCCATAACTACAATTGCAAGAGGCATAGCGTTTGGTGGTGAGCTGGAATACGCTGATGAAATGACCCTCGCGAAATCAATAGCAAGACGCCAGCCAATTGAAAATTATGTAAGCATGAAGTAAAAGCTGTCTTTTGGTTGCCTATATTTACATCACAATTTATAACTATGAGACCTGTCATTCTTTTTTTATTTTCCTGTTTCGCACTTGGAAACGCCAGCGGGCAGTATATGTATTACCCCGATAACAGTGTAAAAGTATATAAAGGCTCAACCGAACTAACACTAGCCTGGTGCGGTGGTTTTGATAACCCGCAATTCACCATGGGCGACCTGAATCGCGACGGTTTGCAAGATCTCGTAGTATTTGAGGCTAACAAGGGCGTGAAAACATTTATAAACAGAGGCACAACCGGAAACCCCGACTACCGCTATGCACCACAATACGCTTTAAATTTTCCCCCGCTATATAATTACCTGGTACTGGCCGACTATAACCGGGATAACATACCAGATCTGTTTCATGGTGGTTATACTGGTTTTTCAGCATATAAAGGGTATTATAACAGCAGCAATCAATTATGTTTCCGGTTTTATATGGATCTGTTTTATAACAATGATCTTTCCGCGGGTGGTTCGGCAAATGCCTTTTGTAATCCCGGAGATATACCGGCAATTGTCGATGTAGATAATGATGGCGATATAGATTTTGTTTCTTATAATATTATCGGGGGCACATTAAACTATTACAAGAACCTCCAGGTTGAAAATGGCCTGCCCGCTGACAGTATACATATAGCGTTGAAAGACAAGTGCTGGGGTAAAGTTTACCAGGGTTTCTACCGCACACACTCACTTGCCTATAGTTGTAATAATTCCGGACTGAAACCAACTTATGACACAGCGGCTAAGACGACCCATTCGGGGAACACGCCATGCCTTTTTGACTGGGATATGGATAATGACTATGATTACCTTGATGGAAGTGTATCCTACAATGAAATGACTTTTCTTAAAAACGGCAGAACCGAACATGGTGGCAATGACAGTATGATATTGCAGGATACTACATGGCAGAATGGCGGTAAAAAAATTGAAATCCCGGTATGGCCTGCCGCTTTTAACATCGATATTGATCAAGACGGGAAGAAAGATCTGGTGGTTTCACCTAATGCACCTAATGCATCAGAAAACTACAAGTGCGTATGGTTCTACAAGAACCTTTCTACCCCCGGCGTACCCAGCTGGCAATTTAAATCGGATTCATTTCTCACTGAAAGAACAATTGATGCTGGGTCCGGCTCATATCCGGTATTGTTTGATTATAACAAAGACGGAAAAGTGGATTTGTTTATTGGTTCTGATGGCTACAGGCAGGCAAGTGGAATAATGCGGAGCAAAATTTCTTATTATAAAAATTCCAGTACTACCGGCAATCCTTCTTTTACCCTCCAGACAAGAGATTTTCTTAGTATTGATACCTTCGGATTCATTGGTGCGGCTCCTTCGTTCGGCGATATTGATAATGATGGAAAAGCCGATCTGGTTATTGGGCATACTGATGGTTCTCTTTCATACTTCAAGAACGTTGCGGCTACAAGCGCGGCACAGCCAGTGTGGCAGATAGCTCAGCGGATGCTTAAAGACAATACAGGCACTGACATCAATGTTTTTGCAAGGGCGGCCCCGATTATTTATGATATTGACAAGGACGGAAAGAAGGATTTGCTCATCGGAAATACGTTCGGATCACTTCAATATTTTCAGAATGTAAGCACCACAGCTGGCGCTATATCTTTGAAATTGATTAATACTGATTTGGGTCAGGCAAAAGTTGACCCGTTGAATGTAATCGGTTGTTTCAGTGCTCCCTTTATTGGGAAAATAGACGCTTCCGGAAAGGACTACCTGCTCATGGGCAGCAATTCCGGCAACATTTACCAGTATGATAGCATAGGCAGCGGAGATTCAACGCTTACTTATCCGCTCATTACCGCCCAGTATTCTTATATCGATTCATCATACCTCATTTATAACCACCCTGGCAGCCCCGCCGGCGTATATAGCGGGCTCAGAAGCGCACCAGCGGTTGCTGATATAGATAATGACGGTGAATTTGAAATGGTTGTTGGCGATATAAGGGGGGGCGTCACGTTCTATAAAAGGAAGCTATATGACAATAGTTATGTCGCAGATATACCTGAACAGGGTAGTGTATCGTTATTCCCTAATCCCGTTTGCGATGAATTGAACATTAACTGGAGCGGCATGAACGATAAAACGGTAAGTGTACTGATCACAAATATGCAGGGCCACCTCTTGGTTTCAAAAGACTATCCTTCAAATGCAAGCAATGCGAAGCTGACAGTTAATTCATTGCCGGTTGGCTTGTATATATGTGAAATAAAAGCTGGAAATAACAGGTATTATCAGAAATTTACTGTTTTAAGGTAGACCTTAATCAGTGGTAGCTGTATGAACATACAATTAAACATTTGCATTAAATGAATGTATATGGTTTTTAATTTCAGTTTTTTGGAGGAGAAATTTAAATATTGTTTGCAAAATTTCCGGATCTTTTGCCAAATAGTTTGTTTCACCAACATTTTCAGAAAATATAAAATTTTGTTAAAAAAAATTTGAATACATTCTTAAATTTTCAAATTCATAACGTATAAATTCTATTTACATTTTTTAAATTAATTAACAACAATTTTAGGCTGTTAATTAACTAAAAGGCAATAAAGTGATAAAAGCGGGCACAATATCGGATAAATACCTTCAAATTCAGTGCTGTGTTAAAGAAGTTGGTATTATGCATAGTATTCAGTAGCTATTTATTTGCATAAAATTTTTTATTCATATGGTCATCATTCAGTCAATCTTTTTCTCTCACTCCTGAAAGTTGTCCGAAATTAGGTTATTAGCTAATTTATTAGAGTGCCTATTTGTTTCTTAATTGTTATAGTTATACTAACTTTGCTCCCATGAGCAACACAACTAATCCACTGACTCTGTTAAAGGCAGAGTGGGTACAAACAATTCGTACCGAAGCGGCACAAGCCGAAAAACATGGTAAGCCAACAAAGAAGGTTTTAAGCCTGGTGAATGATCAGGATTGGTTAAAGATTATGGCACCGTCGGCATACGGTGGCAAGCAGATGTCGTTGCCTGATGTGCTTCAACTTGAAGAAGCATTGGCATGCGCTGATGGTAGTTTGGGTTGGTTTGTTACATTGTGCTCCGGTGCAGGTTGGTTTGGTGGAAGAATGAACGCTGATTTCGCAAAAAAAATATTTGGAACTGAAAAGGTATGTTTAGCCGGCAGCGGCGCTGTAACAGGCACAGCGAACCTTAAAAACGGCAACTATACAGTTAATGGAAAGTGGCCTTACGCTACCGGTGCTACTGAAGCTACTGCGTTCACAGCTAATTGTATGCTTACTGAAAACGGTAAACCCGTTAACGACGATAAAGGAAAGCAAAAGGTAATATCAATAGTGTTATTAAAGAGTGAAGTTTTAGCAAACGCTGACTGGAACTCATTCGGAATGACCGGTGCAGGTACTGGTTCATTTGAGGTTAAAGATCTTTCTGTAAGTGAAGAAAGAGTTTTTGATATGGCAGCAGAAGCTACTGTTACATCAGCTCTTTACTATTATCCTTTCCATCAAATGGCAGAAGCTACCTTGGCTATTAATCTTTCAGGCATGGCTTTCCATTTTATGGATCTTTGCCAGCAGATGATCAATGACAAGAATAATGCTGAGAAAATACCGCACGTAGATCTTAATTCTTTACAGGATACGTTTAACACGTTGATGCATAAATTCCAGACAGCCCGCCAGAAATTGTATTACGCTGTTGACATGTCATGGCAGGTATGTGCGGCTAACAAAGACATCAGCCAGTCAGTATTGTATAAAGTAAGTGCTGCCGCATCTGTTTGTACATATGCTATACGTAACTGTGTTAACACACTTTATCCATATTGCGGTATGCAGTCAGCTAACAAAGACAGTGAAATAAACAGGGTATGGCGCGATATTCACACCGCAGGACAGCACAGCATGTTGGTAGGTGACGGTACTTTCTAAACTTAATTTTTAAAATAACTGAAATGCCCCTGGTTGTTACCGGGGGCATTTCAGTTTATATTATTACTGTAAGCGTTTAAACAGCCAATTTAATAACAGCTAATAGGCTTATGCTTTATCTACTACAACTTTTTCAGTATTCACATTTGTATATGCTGTCAACTCTGTATTTTTAGGCATTTTCATTATAGCGTATACCTCAACCGCAAAACCGCACAGTAGGACGATAGGGGCTAAAGTAATGCGCCTAAAGCTGTAGATTTCAGCATAGTTAAATTCATGAGGATTAGGACTTTTGCCACCTGCCATCAGGAAAAACCCAATCAGAATAAGTGCCAATCCGCCCAGCATCCACATATAATTTTCTCTATCAAAAAGAAATTCCGCTTTAAATTGAGCCTTTTTTTCCGCTACCGGCCTTCCGTAAGGCTGTGTAGTGCTTGTTCGTACCGGCTGTGAAGTTTTTGGTAGTGTTGACATAATTACAAATTTAAGAATTTAAGTTAATACAGATCGTCTACGTGCAGCTTTAAATATTTGATCACTGACCGATGGGTACTTACCAGTGAAATAACAATACCTAAGAGTATCATTCCGCACATAAGGCAGCCCAGCAATAGGGGATCATTTAACAATGACAATACAGGAAGTTGCTTGGTAGCGAATGATATTACCATCCAAAGAGCCACAACAGCAAGTAAGCCACTTATTAGCCCATTCAATAATGCCCTGATATCAAAAGGCCGTGTGATAAATGACCGCGTAGCACCCACCATTTGCATCGTTTTTATCAAAAAACGGTTACTGAACATGGCCAGCCTGACTGTGTTATCAATAAGAAAAATAACTACTATAAGTAGCATCACAGATATACCGCCCAATATTATCCCTATCTTCCTGAAGTTATTGTTCATCTGATCCACTACTACATTAGACCAGGTAACGTCACGTACTACATTGCTCTGCAATAAAAATTTTTTTATTTTGTCCAGGCTGTCTTTATTCACATATTCTTCATGCATCTTCAGGGCTATTGATGTAAACAGAGGGTTATAGCCCAAGAAGTCCATTACATTTGTGCCTTCCACCTCATTCTCCATTTTTACCGCTTCATCTTTTGTTATTATATGAGAGTGACGTACAAAGCCCTGTCTATCTAATATCTGTTGCATCTTGGTAACATTGGCGTCAGTAGTATTGTCATGGAAATCAACACTTACTTCAAGGTCTTCTTTAAAAGCTCGGGAAAGCGCCCTGCCATTGATCAATAACCAACCCAGAACCCCAAGCAAAAAAAGTACAAGTGCAACGCCAAGTATGGCATTGAAATAGGTAGGTTTCGCTTTTTTTCCTGTTGACATGTGTTCTCTTGATGCTCAAAAATATAAAAAAACAGGTAGCTTTTTGCTTTATCGCCCCGCGCCTAACTTTTTTTAACATTAAACGATAAACAGGTCTCAATTTTCCTCTACAATGTACAGGAGTTACAGCAGAAATTGTATCAAAAGGGCTTGGGTTTAATTTTGTCCCTGCTATGCTAATTATCCATAGCTACTATTATTGTTATTTATAAATTATTTTATTTTCATAATAAGATTTTCCTCGTAAAAATTTCTTTTCCACTTAGGTTAATAAGTTTTACACTCCTATTTGCGCAGGGTGATTATTTTTGTTCTGCAAAAACATCTACTACTGTGAAGGTAATGATAATAATTGGCTCCAAATCTGATGAAGTTGTAGTGCAGCAATGCAGCAACTGGCTTAACTGGTTTAAAATTGAAAATGAAATGGTAGTTGCTTCTGCTCACCGCACCCCCGATAAAGTAAGGGACCTAATGGTTACTGCAATAGATAATGGCCGTGGCGCCGTGGTTGCAGCGGTCGGCATGGCAGCGGCATTACCTGGGGTTTGCACGGCCTATACTTCATTACCCGTACTGTGTGTGCCCCTCAAAGGAGGTCTCCCTGGTGGCGTAGATGCTTTATACAGCATTGTACAGATGCCTGCAGGCCTGCCCGTAGGTACGCTTGCCGTAGGGGAAACAGGTGCTAGAAATGCCGCGGTACTTTGAGCCCGTATTTTTGCGCTGAGCGATAAAGCTGTTGCTGAAAGCCTGGAAAAGTTTAAGGCACAGGAATACGAAATGTAATGTTCACACGCTTTTGTGCTTTTGAAAGTGAGTCCGTAAATCATTAAAATTTATAGTGACATACTAAAAGGTGCACACTAACGTTGTGGGAATGATATTTTATACCTATTGCCTTATATTCATAAATTTAAAATCTCCATACCTTGACCGAAGCCATAATTAACCTTGAAACCGTAAACCCAATAGAATTTTTTGGGGTCAATAACAGTAAATTCGATATTCTCAAAAAGAAATTTCCATTGTTGAAATTGCTTTCCAGGGGCTCGCAAATAAAGATAACAGGACAGCCTGAAGAGGTGGACAATGCCTTGTCACGTATAAATCAGGTGATCCAATACCTTGAGCGCAACGGGCATTTGTCAGAAAGTTACTTTTCTAAAATTCTCGGCGAAGAAGATGGCGAAACGATTACTGAAGACCCTGCGACCAATGATATACTTGTTTTTGGCCCTAATGGTAAGGTGGTAAGGGCCAAAACGGCTAATCAGAAACTGATGGCTGCTGCCTGCGAAAAGAATGATATTATTTTCGCGGTTGGGCCTGCCGGTACCGGTAAAACCTATACTGCGGTTGCGCTGGCGGTAAGGGCGTTGAAAAATAAGGCAGTAAGAAAAATAATATTGACCAGGCCCGCCGTTGAGGCAGGGGAGAACCTCGGTTTTTTACCAGGTGACCTGAAAGAAAAAATCGATCCGTACTTAAGACCCTTGTATGATGCGCTTGATGATATGATACCCAGCGATAAGCTGAATTATTATATGACAAACCGCATCATCGAAATTGCGCCGCTGGCTTACATGAGAGGTCGCACACTTGATAACGCGTTTATTATCCTTGACGAAGCCCAGAACACTACCGACTTACAGATAAAAATGTTCCTGACCCGTATTGGCCCATCGGCTAAAGCGGTAATTACAGGTGACATTACACAGATCGACCTGCCTAAAAATCAGAAGTCGGGCTTGATTAAGGCATCGAAGATATTAAGAAATATTGACGGTATCGCTTATATTCAGTTAGATGAGGCGGATGTTGTGCGCCATCGACTGGTTAAACTGATTATTAGAGCGTATGATAATGCCCAGGCGCAGGAAGATGAGGCAGAAGAAAAGGAAAAAGCTGAACGAGCTCAAAAATACAATAAAAAATAATTTGATATGGTCTTCCGGCAGCCATCAGTTATTCCTGGCTGATGGCTGTTATGTTTTAGTCATCTCTCTTTTTGAGTGCTTTTTCAATATTTTTGTCTGGTACAAGCCACATTACTGCTACCAGTGCAAATAGAGCTCCTGAAATGGCGGTGTGTACGTAAGCGAGTGGGATAGCGCTGCTATAGCAAATCACTGATATAAGCCCTTTTCGCTTTACAGCGCCGAATGCACATTTTAAATCTTCACTGAGCTCATTGCTTTTCTCAATGGTGATTTGCAGAATGGTATAGGAGACACCGCAGAGCAGCAATAAAATGGCATAAGCAATAACAGTATTTTTTTCGAAATTGGTTTCTCCCATCCATTTGGTAGTGAGTGGTATTAAAGAAAGCCAAAACAACAGGTGCATATTTGCCCCAGTAAATACCAACGATAACAAAACTCAAAACGTAACACACAAAAACGCTCAGCATGGGTTTTAGCGCGCTCCATTCGGCGGAATGCGGCGTCTTTATTTCGAGTATCATAATTGTAAATAATAATCGCGATAACGCCGTCGCTGAATGCCTCTAACCTGTTTTTATTCATGTGGTCACTAAGGTAATAAATATCATAATGCGACAATAATCCTTGGAAAACGGCTGCCTGCCTTAAGTATTTTTTTATTGATTATTGCGGCTAATGAGTATAATTTGAAATATTTATGCCGCACGAACTTAAATCATCAAAAAAAGAGGTATATGATTTTTTTATCGCTTCTGAATTCAGGATATCTACCTGGCCATTAGCGTTAAGCGCGCCTACAGCAGCGGCTATGGCTATGCGGTGATCATGGTAGGAATCGATAACCGTACCCTGTAGCGAGCCCACCCCTGTTACACAAAATGCGTCATCTTCAATTGAGAACGGCACATTAAAATTTTGTAGCATTTCCGCTATGCTTTCTGCACGGTTGCTTTCTTTATGAAACAGCCTGTGGACGCCATATATGTAGCTTTCCCCCTGGCATGATGCCGCCAATATCGCCAGCACAGGGAACAGATCCGGGCAATGAGTAGCGTCGGTTTCAAAGGTCTTGAGTCTTGCTTTTTGTACGGTCACGCTGTCTCCTGAGATACTCACAGAAGCCCCGGCATCTTTCAGAATTCCTAAAATGGCTTTGTCGGCCTGGGCCGAGTCAGTCTGTAGGTTGTTCACTGTTACGCTGCCTGAAATAGCCGCCGCCACCAGTAACCCCGCCGCCGAACTCCAGTCCCCCTCAACAGTTAAATCTAATACTGGTGGAATATCAAACAGCGCCGGGTCAATGGTGAATGTTTTATAATTGTCGTGACTGACAGGCTTCCCTGATTTTCTAAGTACGTCAATGGTGAGGGCAATATATGGTTTGCTTTTTAGGTCGTAAGCCTCTATGGTTATCTTTTCTTTAGCGCTATAACACAACGCGAACAGAAGCCCGCTGAGCAACTGCGAGCCAAAAGAGGCATCAACCCGGAAAGAAAGGCTTTCAAGTGGCCCGTGAACAGTAACCGGCAAAAAACCATCTTCTCCGGAAAGGTTTACACCAAGCGTTTTAAAAACATGTTTAAAGCCTTCCATAGGGCGGCGCATCAATGTGCCGTTGCCCGTTATGGTTATTGGTGTAGATGCCAGTGAGGCTATCGGGGTAAACAACCGGGCGGCAAGTCCGCTCTCACCGCAGGATATCTCTGTGGCTGTGGGGTTTATTCCATTACTTTCTATCGTGATTGTATCGCCTGACACAGATATAATTTCTGCCCCGAGCTGCAATATCAGTTTCAACGCCGCGTTTTCATCATCAGATATACCTGCATTATGTATGACGGTTTTACCATGGTGCAGCAGTGCTGCTGCTAATACTCTCTGTGTTATGCTTTTTGATGAGGGCACCTTTATGGTCCCGTTTATTGCTCCCGGCTGTATTGTAGTGCGCATGTTTCTATAGCTTTTTCAAGAATATCAAACGGTAATGCTTTAATGGTTGCAATGCCAATATTATTTAATAATATGTAACTGATGGTATTGTTATTACGTTTCTTATCCATCTTTAATATATCAACAGCTTTTTTACTGTCAATTGGATAAGATATCGGCAGGTTGTATTGCATCAGCAATTTTTTTAACCGCAATGTATCATCTGCGCCAAACCCTGTGAGCTGCTCTGAAAGTGTCGCTGCTATTACCATGCCAATGCTTACCGCTTTGCCGTGTGGCAAACCATAAAGGTTCTCAATGGCATGTGCCGCAGTATGGCCGAAGTTTAGCAGCTTTCGCATGCCGCTTTCATGCTCGTCCTCTGCAACGGTCTTGTTTTTCCAGTACACGCAGGTATTAATAACTGATTGCAGATCATCACTATGGGTTTTAAACCAGTTTATATTCTTAGCACTGAGTGTTTCAAAAAGCTCTGTATCAAACAGGCAGGCGTATTTTATTATTTCCGCGAAACCATTGCTCCATTCATCATCAGGCAGAGTCTTGAGGAAACGGATGTCATAGGCGATAAATTCCGGCTGCCTTATGGTGCCTATCATATTTTTGTATACGCCGCTGTTTACGCCATTTTTACCGCCAATCGCGGCATCTGCCATGCCCAGCAGGGTAGTAGGAACAAATGCCGCCGCTATTCCCCGCATATATGTTGCTGCCGCTAAACCAGTTATGTCTGTAACCATACCGCCACCAATGCCTAATAGTAAAGTGTTGCGGGTTGCCTCATATTGCAGCATCTGCCGGCCAACATCATCAATTGTATTTAAGTTTTTATTGGTTTCGCCAGGTAGTATAACTACCGTTTTTTTGCCTGCGAAAAACTGAGGGTACAAAGCAGCTATATTTGAATCCGTCAGGAAAATAATATCTCTGCCTTTGTAATTTTCCAATAGCTCCTCTAACTGCACGCTGTGGAAATACTGTACAGAGCCAGAAGGAAATATAACTGTTTGTTCCATGCTATTCCACAAATTTACTGCAAAAATACGTTGTTAGTTTTATCAGCTTTCTAAAATGAAGTGCATTGTAAAAAGCCGGGTTCCTCCCACGCAGATATACCGTTGAAAATTAGCTTGTTTTACTGCATCATGCTACTTTTGCGCCATGGTTTATAAAGTGATAGGGCTAATGTCAGGCAGCTCACTCGATGGTTTAGACATTGCCCATGTTCAGTTGGAAGAAGTGCGTGGCAAATGGAGTTATCAGATACTGAACTGCGCCTGTGTGCCCTATAGTAAGGAATGGACCGAACTGCTCCGGCGGGCTACTACAACCAGCGTTGCCGATTTTTTAAGGTTGCACAGCCGCTATGGTCATTACCTGGGCGGGCAGGTAAATAAATTTATTGAAGAAAAAGGCATTGCCCACCAGGTACATTTTATATCTTCCCATGGTCACACCGTGTTTCATGAGCCGGGTAACCAGGCCACCTTCCAGTTGGGCGAAGGTGCGGCCATAGCCGCCGTAACGGGACTGCCGGTCATAAACGATCTCAGGGCCGTTGATGTGGCTTTGGGCGGGCAGGGTGCCCCCATAGTACCCATAGGCGATAAAATGTTGTTTGGCGAATATGATTACCAGCTCAATATCGGCGGCATAGCCAATGTAACCGTTTGGCAGGGCAGTGAGCCACTCGCATTTGATATATGCCCGGCCAATCAGGTACTTAATACCCTTGCACAGCGTGCCGGCAAAGAAATGGACGAAGATGGTCACATGGCCGCTGCCGGTAATTTGTTGCATGGTGTATTAGACGAATGGAACAAAGCGGCATATTACAGCAAGCTCCCGCCCAAGTCGCTGAGCAATGAAGAAGCAATAGATATTGCCTTTCCTGCGTTGCTGGAGGGCGACCACTCCATTGAAGATATGCTGCACACTGCTTCAGTGGGCATCGCCTTTCAGATAGCGGACGCAATCAGTAAATTTCCGCATGGTAAAGAAGAAGGTTCCATATTAGTAACCGGTGGTGGCGCACTTAATCAATTCCTGATCACAGAACTCCGCTACGCCCTCGGCCAGCTGGGAATCAAAACTATTATTCCTTCGGTTGAAGTGATACAATATAAAGAAGCGCTGGTAATGGCGTTAATTGGCACCTTGCGCTGGCGCGAAGAAGTAAATGTACTCAGCAGCGTAACCGGAAGCACAAAAGATAGTATAGGCGGAGCGTTATGGGTTATTTAAGCCATATACAATAATTTTAATCATATATCACCTGTTGCTAATTTTTTTGCAAGAAAATCCCAGGATATCCCGATACAAAATATAAAAAGCCGCACATAGCGGCTTTTTAATAGAAGAGAAGGCATTTATGTCTATTATTCCCCTGCAGCTTGTACATGCACTTTAAAAGTAAACGTGGCGGTGCAGTGGATAGAGTCAGTAGCGGGACGACGCAGTCTGCCACTGAGTGTATAAGTGAAGCGGCTGCTGTTGGTAAGGTAGCCCCTCAGTTCGGCGGAAGTATCTACCGGCAGTGTAAGTCGGTCTGCGAACGCGTCCGGATTGTCGGGTATGGATATTTCAAATGGAGTGGGGTTGCCATCAGTGAAAAACGAGCCGCCACAAGATTGAAAATTAGCGAAGTTCAATGCTGTTGTTGCGTCATGCAAAGTAAGTTCGCATGATTTTATTTTTGCGCTGGTAATATTGCTCACGCCCATCAGGTTAGCGGTGTTCGCTTTTATAAACGAATCTACATTGAAATTTTCAGTCTGGCTGCCCGATAAAGCTAGAGTAGTGCCGGAATAGGGTGGTATCACCAGTTCAACAGAAGCGGTTTGCATATCAAGGTCATACTGTAATTTTTTACCAAGTTTGTTACAGGAGTTGAAAGTCACCAAACCCAAACAGCTGAATGCGACTACTGACGAAATTTTTGCGAGATTTTTCATAACCAAATCTTTATAATTGTTAATGAGCGATTGAAATAGTGTTTCTCACTATGTTGTAAAGGTAACTTAAACTGACTGCTATATACAACTAAACTTCACCATCGGTCGAAATACTTCACTAACGGTTAAATTAGCTCAATTTCATTAACAAATTAAAACTTTATATATACGTATTCCTTATTTTAATCCTTTCTCCAATTTTGAAATAACGGCCGTGGCAACACTGTTTCCTACTACATTCATTGCTGCCCGGCCCATGTCAAGCAACGGATCAATACCAAGCAACAACGCAAGCCCCGCCTCCGGTATTTTAAAAGTGGCCAGCGTACCGGCTATTACCACCAGTGAAGCCCTTGGCACCCCCGCTATTCCCTTGCTGGTCAGCATCAGCACCAGCAACATGCTCATTTGTGTGCTGCCGTCAAGGTGTATGCCATAGGTTTGAGCTATGAAAAGAGATGCAAATGTCATATACATCATTGACCCATCTAGATTAAAGGAGTACCCGAGCGGCAGTACAAAACTCACTATCTTTTCATCGCACCCAAAACGCTCCAATTCCAGCATCAGTTTCGGGAATGCGGCTTCGCTGCTGTTAGTGGAAAACGCAATGAGTGCAGGTTCTTTAATATGCTTCAACATAGTGAATATCCGTTTCCCTATGAAGAGGAAACCGGCCAGCACTAATATGCCCAATAGTATAAAAAGGCCGAGGTAAAACTCCCCTATGAACTTTGAAAATGTGCCCAGTATCCCTAGCCCTTGTCGAGCAATAACGTTGGTCATGGCGCCAAAAACCGCTATGGGTGCCAGGTTCATTATAAAACTGGTCATTTTAAGAATGATATGTGCAGCGGAGTCAAGCGTTTTGATAATAATATCCGCTTTCTCGCCAATAGACGCGGCGGCCACGCCAAAAAATAATGAGAAGACAACCACCTGAAGAATTTCATTTTTAGCCATAGCATCAAATACGCTGGTAGGGAATATATGGTAGATAAAATCTTTCAGGTTAATGGCTGTGGCAGTGGGCACACCCGCTGCGGCGCCAGGTATGGCAAGGTTCATTCCTTCTCCAGGCCTGAAAAAATTAACCAGTACCATCCCCAGAAACAGGCTGATGAATGACCCGCATAAAAACCAAAGCATCGTTTTACCACCTATCCTGCCAACGGCTTTTGTATTACCTTGTTTGGCCACACCCACCACAAGAGTGGTAAAAACCAATGGCGCTACAATCATTTTTATCAGGCGTAAAAATACATCTGCGGCAAGGGAAAAGGGTTCCAGCATTTTTTCATGATCTGACATTTCGGTACCAGCAAAGCTTTTATTTAGAATAAACCCCAATACAACACCCGCCACCATAGCTAGTACAATGAATAAAGTAAATTTGTTGCTTTTGTTTTGTTCCGCCATTTTTATTTTCAGTTGACTATCGTAAAGTTTGAAAGGTATAAAAAAGTATTTGCTTATGGAAACTTATCGCGGTGCTGGTGGTGAAAGGGTTAGTGCTCCGTCTGTAACTAGGAAATCCGCAACTTACAGCGGGTCATTCTCAATTTAAAGTTTCGGGGGCTAAATATCCTTCAGTTCTTCCCACCCCATAGTTACCTTTCCCAAATAAAAGTATAAATGAAGAACGCTATCTTGCATACTTTCAATAACTGCAATATGATCATTGATAAACTAAGCAATTCAAACCTGTACTCCGGTATTTCCGAAGGAATCAGCGACGCACTCCAATTTCTTATTTCAACTGATTTATTCTCCATAAAACCTTGTAAACACATAATTGATGGTGACAATCTTTTTGCAATTGTGCAGGAGTATACCACGCTCGATCCGGCGGAAGAAAAAATGGAATCGCACAGTAAACATATCGATGTTCAGTATGTAATTTCAGGCGTTGAGCTGGTCGGTCATGCGTTCGGAGGAGATAAAGCAGTATTTAAACCCTATGATGATAAAGAGGACTACACGCTCTATGCAGACCAGCCTGACTATTTTTCAAGGTTTGAGGCAGGTACTTTCATGGTGTTCTTTCCAGGCGACCTTCACATGCCCTGCATTCAAGCAGGTGGTCCGTCAATGGTAAAAAAGATAGTAGTTAAAGTAAAAATTCAAAACACATAAATTTATTAATTATGAGACAATTATGTTATCTCGCAGCTACAGTATTATTTTTATTCAGTAGCTGCGTTTCCTCCCACTATCCTATAGACAAGGTGCCTTGTGTGCAACTTAACCCTGCCTTGTTGGGTACGTGGAAAATAAATGAAACTTCAGAGCGCAATAACAGCATTATCATTAGCAGAAAATCAGCGTATGAATATATGGTGGAGTATGCTCAGGGTGGCAATAAAGGCAGCGAGTTTTTCAACGCTTACATTTCCGAAATTGACCATAATTACTTTATTAACTTTAGTTCAGCAAAGGATACCGTAAAAGACTATATGTTTTTTCGGATATTGTATGTTAGTAAAACGGGTGACAGATTTAAACTGGCGATAGTGGGAGATACCACCATGCGGGAGGTGAAAGATGCTGCAAAAATAAGGGCTACAATAAGTCGCAACTTGCTTAAATCTGACTTTTACAGTGACACTACAGAATTATTCCGTATACGGTAAAGATGGGCACCAGATTTGGATTTACCAGATTACTCCATAAAAAGATTGTCATGAAATTGTTTTTTCTGGAAAAATCGTTTAATTTAGCTCTCGATTATAAAAATTCTAAATCATAGCAGATGAAAAAAGGTTTCCTTTTACTTCCTATTATTGCGGGTATCGCATATATCTCATTAACGAGCTACAGCTCCGGTTACACTGCTAATGCTTCAGGCAGCGGTTCTGCAACAGGCTGCGGTGGCAGTGGGTGCCACGGTACAAGCGCAACAACCGGTATTATCGATTCAGTTTATCTTGATTCAGCAGGTATGGGTGTTTTTGTAAATAAATATACTCCGGGTAAAAGCTATATCATCCATTTCGGTGCCGCTAATACTACTACTAATAATTTACCCAAATTTGGTTTTCAGCTTTCTGTAGTAAATGCAGCAGGTACAGCCAACGCAGGTACACTTTCAGCAATTACAAGTACTTCACTGAACACATCCGGCATAATACATTTTATCGGCCAAACTACGCCTTTAGCTCCATTGTTCGGAACTGGTGGTATAGGTACTGCTTACAGGGTGGACATACCGTGGGTAGCGCCTGCCGCAGGAACCGGCAGCGTAAAAATATATGGTGTGATAAACGCTGTTAGTGGCAATGGCAGTGAAGGCCCTGAGGATAAGTGGAATGCGAAAAGCGCGACAATTACCGAGCGTACTACAACACCTCCGGCAAGTGTAAACGATGTGGAATCAGGTTTGCAGATCAGTGCGTTCCCGAATCCTTGTGTTTCAAATATGCACTTGCAGTTAATTAATGCATCTGGTACTTACAATGTTACTGTCAGTGATATGAGTGGCAAAGTAGTTTTGTCCCAGGTTACTGAGGCAAACGGAACCACAGTTGCCGCCATAAACATGTCGCAACTCGCAGGTGGTGTATACCATGTAGCAGTTTCGCAGGGTGGTACAGTAAAAATAGCCACGGTTACCAAACAATAATTTATATTGCCATAAAAAAAATCATCCTGCCTTTACCGCAGGATGATTTTTATTTTTAAGTCTGGTCTATACCGCTAAAGGTGAGCGGCTATCAATAAGCTAATTTCTTGTCCAAATGCATAAAGTGAAAATTGCAAATGAATATGGCATGAAATTTTCAGCTACATTCGTAAAACAATAATTAATTCTCAGGTTATGAAAAAACTGGCTCTTCTTTTTCCGCTTGCGGTAATATTTTTATATTTTACCTTGTCAAGTAACAGCGGGGGAATGCCGGGCAATCTCACAGGAAACATTACAAGTGACGGCTGCGGCAAAACCAACAACTGTCATGGAAAACCTAACAGTGGAGTTCTGCTTGCTTTTTTATTGATTGACACTAACGGCAACTCTGTTGCCAACTACACTCCCGGGCGCAACTATATCGTTAAAATGGTTGTCGCTAACACTACCGGGGCTACACTGCCTAAATTTGGGTTCCAGTTTACAGTGGTATCTAATGCCACTAATACGCATGTCGGTCAATTTTTGCCAAGTTCATTGCCTGCAGGCGAGCGTGTAGATACGTTGGGAACATCAGTAGTTGTGCAACAGCGGTATAAATTATCACCATCTGTAGGCACCGGCGAAAATGGTTCATCGTACACAGCCACCGCAGGGTGGATAGCGCCACCCGCCGGCACAGGAAGAATAACCGTATACGGTGGTGCCTGTCTCGTCGATAATAATGGAACTGCAGATACTTTAACTGACTACTGGAACAGGTCTTCCCTGTATTTCGACGAAGAGACCACTGATGTCCCGTTGGCAGAAGGCAAACTCTCCGGCGTTATAGCATGGCCTAACCCGGTTACCGGAAATCTAAACCTTACTATTGATCAGGTGAGGGCAGAGTATCTTTATGCACAAATAATAGATATGGCAGGCAGAAGTTTGCTTCAGAAACACTTTAATACACACGAAAAAACTGTTATTAATACAGCTGATTGGGCACCGGGCCTATACCAGTTAGTGCTGAAGGCTGGAAACAATGAGAAAACTATTCCCATCATTAAGCGATAAGCCAAGTAAATCAGATAAATTTATTGTCCTTTGCCGCCTTTATTGCATCTGCTTTAGAATGCACATCTAATTTATAGTATATATTTTTTATATGTGATTTTACCGTTTCTAAGTCTATGAAAAGTTCGTCGGCTATGCGTTTGCGGCTTTTACCGGTAGCAATCTGCTCCAGTATTTCCGTTTCGCGGCGGGTGAGTGGGGTGGAGGCATTCCGCTTAAAGGAGGAGATAACCATGCGGGCAATGTTTGCGCTCATCGGGCCTCCGCCCTCGGTTACTTCCTTTATAGCGGCCACTATCTTTTCCGGTGGTGTGTTCTTTGTAAGGTAGCCCGCCGCGCCATTCCCTAAAGATCTGAAAATGAGCATTTCCTGTTCATAAACTGTCAAAATAAGGATATGTGTTTCCGGTAAAAGCTTTTTTAATTTAGGCAGTGCGTCTATTCCCGATATACCAGGTAGTTCCACATCAAGCAATATCACATCAGGGTCGTCGTGTGCTATTTTCTTTACGGCCTCCTCATAAGAACTGTACGCACCTGCTATTTTATAACCCGGGGTATTACCAATCAGGAAAGCATACCCTTCTCTTATTGTCTCATCATCTTCTATTATAGCTACTATTATATCTAAATCCCGGCTCATAAAAATCTTGCTTGAGCGTAAAGTTCTGTAATATTAGCTAGGTTAAAGCAAAAATGCCCTAAATTAACCCCGAAAATACCCCCGTTAATCAGGTAAATAGTTTTTCCATTTTTAGAAAACCATCAGACGGGTGGTGGTTTTCCCAAAGAATTTTAAAAATAAAAGTCGCGATTGGTATTGGTATCGCAAATTCCTTTGATATTGCCTGCATTCCCCGTGCGGCATAGTAGCCTTCAGCCACCATATTCATTTCAAGGATTGCTGCTTTCACTGAGTATCCCTTGCCAATCATAGTGCCGAAAGTTCTGTTGCGGCTGTGCAGCGAGTAGCAGGTCACAAGCAAATCGCCAAGGTAGGCACTGGTATGGAAATCAGGTCGCTCTTTTGACGGATGTACTTTCTCAAAATGCGTTTCAAGAAAGCCATACATCTCCCGGTAGCAATTAGTGATATAAACACTAAGGAAGTTATCGCCATAGTCCAGCGCGCGGGCTATACCTGCTCCTATAGCGTATATATTTTTGAGTACCGCGGCAAACTGAGCCCCCCAAATATCATGATTGCAGGTCGTATTAATATAGGTGTTGCTGGAAGCCTCCGCCACTGCATTAGTCAGGTCGCCGTCAAGCCCTGAAAAAGTGAGGTAGGACAGCCGCTCATCAGCTACTTCCTCTG
>JACMPD010000095.1 GCA_014377675.1 Taibaiella sp. | reverse complement strand
GTCGGCGCAGGCTTACATTACCAATCAGGAGGAACAAAACAGGTTGCACACCAACTCTTATATGATACGCGACAGCTTATTTGCCCTGAGTAAGCGACTCGAAAAACTGCCCGTTAATATAAATAAAATGACCACCGACCTGGAGCATTACATGGAGCGCTCAGTAGACGCACTGGAAGGGCGTAACGTAGGCTTGGCACAGGTAAATCAGCAGTATGTAATGACACAGACAAACAGCCTGGCACTCTTGCTCAATGAGCTGCTTTCTAACCTGATGCAGCAGCAGCAGGATGGCTCGCCGGGCAGCGGCAGTTGCAGCAAGCCGGGGGGGAAGAAGCCTAAACCAGGCCCTGGCCAGCAGCTTTCTGATATAATAACCGAGCAGGAGCAACTGGGCGAAGCCATGAAACAAATGGCTAAAAAAGACGGTAAAAAACCGGGCAACAAACCTGGTGACCAGCCGGGTGATAAACCAGGCGACAAGCCGGGAGATAAACCGGGTGGCAAGGATGGCGAAGGTAAAAAACCGGGCGGGCAGAAGCCTGGCGGCAAGGGCGAAAACGGCAGTGGCAGCGGCGGACAGGGACAGGGCAGTGAAGGTGAGAACGAATATGGCGACCCCGAGCAACTGGCTCGTCTTGCGGAGCAGCAGGCCAACATACGCCGTAAAATACAGGAGCTGAGCAGCCTGCTGAACAGTAAAGGTCTTAACGGCAGCAGCCGCGAACTGAGAGAGCTGGAAGGGAAAATGGATAAGGTGGAGACTGACCTAGTGAACAGGAAGGTGAACCCTGAAATGCTGCAACGACAGAAGGAAATACTTACCCGCCTGCTGGAGTCAGAAAAGACAATGCGGGAGCAGGAACAAGATGACAAGCGCAGCAGCAAAACCCCTGACGAAGTGAGCCGGCCGGTGCCTCCGCAATTACAGAAATATCTGGCTGACCAAAAACAGCTGCTGGAGTTGTATAAGACAGTACCGCCACAGCTTAAGCCCTATTACAAAAATATGGTGGAGCAGTATTTCCACATTATCGGCAACAAATAGCCCTTAGCTGATGGATTATTTAAAATTATTTCCGGTAGCAGATGCAATTGAATTTGGCACGGTTTTTTCTATGGTATGATATATTATTTGTGGCTGCATATTCAGCGCCCGCCGACGGGTAGTAGTTAACCTTTTAAAAACTTGCATATGTATACCAGAACTTATTCTATCATGTCTTCTTTCAGCAAGGAAGACCTTAAGCACCGCCTGGCAGGTGCGCATGTTAATATTCATGATCTTGATTTTGAGGTAATGGAGAAGGATGGTAGCCTGCGCATTATTCCACATGCTGAGCAAATAGACGCTATTAAGTCACTGCCTATTACCTTCGTTGAGTTTGATGAAAAAGGCGATAAAACCAATGTAAAAATGACATCGCGAATGCGCAAGCTTGATGTTGGTGCGCCTATGTTAGTGATCATACTATGCGTCCTGATGCTTTTGGCTTCAGCCGGTTTGTTTATTGCGCACGAACGTTTTTTCGGCTGGGTGTTGCTTGCCGGCACTGTGGCTACATTTATAGCCCACCGTGTCAATTTGAAGAAAAACTATTTCGACTGTGTAAAAAAAGTGCAGGATTATGTGCAGAGCAAAGCAATTTAAATAAAAATAATAACGTACATCTATTGCCATCTTCCTTAGTTGAGATGGCAATTTTTTTTGCCCTTGATAAATTTATTGTAGTTTTATAGGAAATGACGTGAATATTTATTACCTTTCATTAAATTTTAGTGATAACCATAAAAATTTCTGGCTATGTTATTCACAAGGAAACATTCATACCAAAGCCCTCACCCTAAGAGTACGCTGAAGCAAAGACTGGTAGGTGAGCATGTAACGATCCATGACCTTGATTTTGAAGTGATGGAACTGGAGGACGCTATAAGCATAGTGCCCCACGCTGAACAGATAGTTGAGATAAAAACGCTGCCTGAAACGATGATAGACCTGGTGGAACGGGAAGGCAGCACCCGCGTTGTTATCACTTCAAAGATGCGTAGAATCGATCAGGGCGGGCCTATGTTACTGCTTATTCTTTGTGCTATGCTCATTACAGTTTCCGGCATTGTTTATTTCGCTTTTGAGTCGAAAAATCATATCGCTTCTTACGTTATTTTCGGTTCCTGCATCGCTATATTCACAATTTTCTGGGTGCGGCTTCAAATGGGGTATTTTGACTATGTCCGCAAGATAAAGGCGCATGTACTCAGCAAGGAGAACTGACAAGCCCGCTACTCCAGATTTTAATGCATAGAAAAGCGGGTCGTTTCCGTACCCGCTTTTACCGTCTATTTATTTATATTTAGTGCATATCGCCCATATCTATCTTTCCTTTTTTCTTGTTGTCTTTTACCAGCAGCACAAAAGGAATACAGCAGAGAAACATAACGCCTATGAACATGAATACATCCATATAAGACATCACGCTTGCCTGCGTATAAAGCGAGAAATCAAGCGCTTTATAAGCGCTGGAGAGCGCAATATCAGGGGTCATACCCTTGGCCATGTACGCCATTTTCATCTGGCTTACCCGTTGCTGTACTGCAGGGTTGTCGGCAGCGAGATGGCTGCTGAGGTTAGCCCTATGCACAACATTCTGGGAAGCCATGTAGGTAGTAATGAGTGCTATGCCAAATGAGCCGCCTAACTGGCGCATCATACCCGTAAATGAAGCACCCTGGCCTATCTGCTGGCCTTTTAACGTAGAAAGCGACAGCGAAGTGATAGGAATAAACAACATGCCCATACCCAGACCCCGTAATATGAGCATCCAGAAAAACGCGTCCTTGGGGGTATCGGGGGTTAGTACTTTGTACCCCCAAAAGCTATACATAAAGAATATAACCATTCCCAACGCCACGAGCAATGTCTGCTTTACGCCTTTTTGTAATATTTTACCTATTATCGGCATCATAAATGCAGTAGTTAGCGCTGCCGGAATCATGAGTGCTCCCGCCTGTTGTGGGGTCCAGTGCAGAGAACTTTGTACATAAAGCGGAATAATAAATGTAGACCCATACAACCCGAAGCCAAGTATGAAGGAGAGCATGGTGCCTACCCGGAGGTTTCCGTTTTTAAGTACTCTCAGTTCAACTATCGGGTTTTTTGTTGTCAGTTCGCGCCATATAAAAAAGAAGATCCCGAAAACGGCGACTACTGTCAATGTGAGTATAGTATTACTGCTGAACCAGTCGTCTTCATGCCCGCGCTCCAGTACATATTGCAGCGAGCCTACGGCTATTGCAAGTAATCCTATCCCGAGGAAGTCTATTTCATTCATCGCTTTTTTCAGGGCATACTTTGGGCTGCGTACAAACTGCAGGGTAAGCAGCGTGGCTATAATACCAATTGGTATGTTGATGTAGAAGATATAAGGCCAGGTATAGTGATCTACAATATAGCCGCCCAGCGGTGGCCCCAGGGTGGGGCCAATAATGACGCCGAGGCCATAAATAGCCTGCGCCATACTGCGTTTTTCTGGCGGGTAGCTTTCGGTGATAATGGTTTGTGAGGTAACCAGCAGTGCGCCCCCGCCCAGCCCCTGTATAAAGCGGAAGAGTACTAGCTCCCATATGCCGTCAGCGTTGCCGCACAAAAAGGAAAAGACCGTGAAGATAATGATGGAAGCAGCGAAATAGTTTCTGCGGCCAAACTGGGCGGAAAGCCAGCTGGTCATAGGTACTATAATTACGTTACCGATGGCGTAGGCAGTAATTACCCAGCTTACTTCACTCAGCGTAGCGCCCAGGTTGCCCTTCATATCGTTGAGCGCCACATTCACAATAGTTGAGTCAACAATCTCCAGCAAGGCGCAGAAGATGGCCGTAATGGTTATAATAACCCGCCTCGAGCCATATTCAACTAATGATTCGGTTTGCATCTTATAGATTTAAATTGTGTAGCGTGGTGAGCAGATTAAGTGTAACGAAAGTATCATTGTGTACTTAGTCAAGATGCACATCAACGTCTACGTTCATACCTGGTTTTATGTCTTTCAGAAATTGATCTGATGTTGTGAACTCTATCTTAACCGGCATACGCTGTACAGTTTTTACAAAGTTGCCGGAAGCATTATCGGGCGGCAACAAAGAAAATTTGGCTCCTGAGGCAGGGGAGAGAGAGCTTACTTTTCCTTCAAAGTTGTGGCCGGGGAAGGCGTCTATTTTTAAGGTTACCTTCTGGCCGGGGCGTACACGGGAGTACTGCGTCTCCTTAAAGTTAGCCACCACCCATGGCGCGTTATCTGATACTACACTGAAAATAAGCTGTCCTGCCTGCATCAGCTGTCCTACCTGTGCATTCACTTTTGACACCGTGCCATCGCTTGGGGCGGTAATGATAGTATAAGAGAGATCAAGCTTCGCATTTTCAAGGTCTGCTTCACGCTGCATTATGGTGGCGTTGGCAACACCCGCCTGCTGGCCGGTGGCATTGCTTTGCGATGAGGCGGCGCTTGTTTGCCGTGAAGCAGCATTTTTTTGGCCGGTAAGCACTATAAGCTGGCGCTCAGCGCTCTGCTTGGCGGCCTCAGCCTGCTCAAACTGCTGCAGGGTTATAGAGTGGTCTTTTATCAGGTTGGCATACCGGTCATAGTCCTGGCTGGCACGGCGCAGGGTCACTTTCGCGGCTTCAATCTGTGCGTCAACCGTAGATACATTGGCCTCAAACGAAGCGATGTTGGCTTTTGACGCTGCAGTATTGGCTTCTACCACATGCAGGTTATTTTGGGCAGCCATTAGCGCTGCTTCCATTTGTTTCACCTTTATCAGTTCGTTACGGTTATCTAATATCACCATGGTATCGCCGGCCTTTACCTTTTGGTTGTCCTTCACTCTTACCTCAGTTACATAGCCAGATATGCGGGGTATCACGGGGCTAATGCTGGCATCCACCTGCGCATCATCGGTTTCTTCGTGGTGTTGGGCGTGTATATACTTGGTTATCCCGAATGCGCTGCCCGCTATTACCAGCACAGCGAGGACAATAATAAAGCCTTTACTTTTTTTCTTAGGTTCGTTTTCAAGTATTGCCTGCGGGGTATTGGTTGTGGTCTGTGACATATGTGTGGTTTAATTTTGCTTCAATTAAGGTTGTATACTTTTTTATTTAAACAGGCCGGCGGCTTCCGTTAATACTCCTGCCGTTTGCTGTAGTTTTTTATAGGCAATAGCGGCGTCTACTTTAGCAAAGGCAAAGTTGAGCCTTGACTGTAGCTGTGCTATATCGGCCTCCAGCAGATCGGTTGTTGTTACAAGATTATTTTCATATTTGTTGCGGCTGATACGGTAGTTTTCGGTAGCCTGCTCTATTGCTTTGGCATACACCTCTATTTTGCACATACTTAGGAGATAGTTTTCGTATGTCTGATTGATCTGAAGGTGCAGTTGGTCTGTCATCATTCCTTCATTTGCCTCCAGCTGGTGCAGCCGGGCTTTTGCCACATCAAGTTTTGCACCCGTTTTCCAGAGTGAACTCATATTGTATTGCAGACCAATTCCCAAATTAAGCGCATTGGTGAGGGTAAGCAGGTTAGGGACGTCCGCTGCAATATAACCGCCCGTTACGGCAAGCCCGGGATAATATTCGCCTTTTATTGATTTGATATAGGCACCGCTTGCCGCCTTCCGGTAAGCTATTGCTGAAAGGTCTTTACGGTTTTTCAGTGCTATCTCTTCCCACTGATTCGCGTTGCCACTTTCTGCCGGTATAGCAAACGCATTTGAATCAGCTACAAATGAAGCAGGGTCTTTTATGCCGAGCATAAGGCCCATATTGATGCAGGCAATGTTGTAGTTATTCTGCGCGTCAAGCAAGGTAAGTTCTATGTTAGACTGTTGCAGACGGGCTTTCAGCAGGTCATTGCGTGCCATAAGTCCGTTTTGCTCCAGGTTGCTGAATTCTGTTACACGTTGCTGCTGCTGTACAAGACTTTGCTCTATCAGCTCAATGGTTTTCATTGATTTAAACAGATTGCCATAAGCATTTATCGTATTCAGCACCACTTCTTCTTTGTCATTTTCAGCGTCATACCGGGCTGCTTTCTCCAGGTAATTTGCTGACTCTATGCCGTATTTTATCCTGAAACCGGAGAAAAGGGGCAGAGATAAATTGGCTAAGCCATAGGCGGCCTGCTCCACCTTTACGGCTGAGCCTTGTGTCTGCTCACCACCACTGCTGCTACCTAATTTTACTTTCAAGCTTACATCAGGGCTGTTGAGGCGCAGGTAAGATCCGCTCACCTTAAACTCAGGCAAACGGTTGTCTTTCATTTCATGCACATTCGCGACGGCCTCAGCTGTTTTAGCGTAGCTTAGTTGCAGGTGCCTGCTATTGCGCACGCTATAGCTGATGGCGGAGTCAAGTGGCAACGGTACCTTTATGCCGGCTGCTCTGTCTTCCCTCGCAGTCGCTAGGTTGCTTTGCGACAGCATAATAACCACGGCCGATACACCTAGTATTTTATACAGATTAGTTTTCATTGGTGAGGAGTTTTTTGAACATGTTTCTTAGATGTATACTTAGCTTTTTTCTCATGTGTTGCTGAAACTCAATTTCAGCCATGTATTCCAGCTGATTTACTGAGCGGTAAAAATGCTGGGAGGTTATCATCTGGCTCACAGTGCCTACCAGGGTTGTCATCATCAGCACTACATCAATATCAGCTTTGAAATCTCCACACTTCTGGCCGGCATCAATCAGCGTTTTTATTGATTCTAGATTCCTTTTTTTTAGCTGGTGTATGAGCCTGGCTATAAGCGTGTCTTTTTCTATCATTTGCTCCCGAATCATAATCTTATGAAACTCCTGCTGATGTATAAATTTATCCACATAGTCATCAATGAGCACATATACTTTTTGCAGCGGGGGCAGGCTAGTGTTTTGTAACAGGGTTTCTACTTTAAGCCGCATCTTAATGGTTCGCATTTCGAATACGGCTTCCATTAATTTCTCTTTGGACCCAAAGTAGTAGGAAATCATGGCGACATTAATATCTGCCTCGTGGGCAATATCACGCACCGAAGCGCCATCGAAGCCCTTAATGGCAAACAGCTTCTCAGCTGCCATTATTATCGCTATCTGCTTGTCGCTGTATTCTGTTTCGCTGTCTATCACGGGCACAAAATTAAACGCCTGTTTAAAATTAAACAAACGTTTGATTGATTTTGTGATTTCCTTGTGATTTTCTTGTGTTCCGATTTTGCAGGAGAAAATAAAATAACATCACTTCAAAAAATAGTTTTTCCCAATGCATTACCTTGCGCTGCTAACCAAATAAGTATAGACAGTCTCGTTCAGCTATTAAAAAAGGGCGATCAGCTTGCCTTCAGGCAACTGGTTGACGGGTACCAGCAACGGGTGCTCAGCACTGCTATGAGCATGGTCCAAGACCTTTCCACTGCTGAAGATATAACCCAGGAAGTCTTTGTGACGGTTTACAAATCAATACTTTCTTTCAATGAAAAGTCAACACTCTCCACGTGGATTTACCGCATTACCGTTAATAAGTGCCTTGATCACCTGCGTTCTCAAAAAAGGCAAAAGCGTTCTGGTTTTCTCACAGAGCTTTTTCATCATGATTCCGGTGAAGAAGCAATTGACAAGCGTGATTTTGTACACCCGGGGGTATTAGCTGAAAACCGGGAAAAAGCACAATACCTGTTTGCGGCGATAAAAAGCCTGCAGGAAAACCAAAAAACGGTATTCATATTAGCTCATATAGAGGAGCTGCCACAAAAAGAAGTGGCTGAGATAATGGGCTTATCATTAAAAGCGGTCGAATCATTATTACAGCGGGCAAAAGGCAACCTACGGAAACTACTTGCGGAAATGAGGTGATTTTCCCGCTACTTCATCAGCGGTATAAGACGCTGTTTATTTTTCTGCAAAAAAATAGGGCCTTTTGGGTAATAAAGTAAAAGCTGGCACAATTAATGCGCAGTAAGGTTGAGCGAACTACAACTACTAGAATTGATGAATTATATGAAACTTTCAGGCAAAAAAGTTATATTTTTTACATTATTATTTTGTCTTACTTCAATAACTACCTATGCTGGTTTTGAGTTGAAGGGTAAAGTGACTGACAGCAAGGGTGTACCGCTGTTTGGCGCTTCGGTGGAGATAACCGACCTGAAGACAGGCACGTTAACCGACAGCAACGGGGAATACATGATTGAAAACCTACCTAAAGGTATTTTTATGATGGAAGTACACAACCTGGGGTACGCAACCACTACACAATCAATAAATATAGTAGATAATAGTACCAAAACCTTCGTTTTAAGTACCAATATCATAGAGAAGAATGAAGTAGTGGTAACCGGTGCAAGCCTTGCTACCGGTGAGCGGAGGAATATTACGCCGGTACAAAGCATAAATGTGCGGCAGCTTCGCGAGAACGCGAGTACTAATATTATTGACGCTATTACCATGCTGCCGGGTGTAACCTCAGTGAGTACCGGTCCTGCGGTGTCAAAACCAGTGATACGCGGACTTGGTTATAACCGGATTATTACCCTCAACAATGGTGTACGGCAGGAAGGCCAGCAGTGGGGTGATGAGCACGGTATAGAGATAGATGAATATAATGTAACACGGGTTGAAGTACTCAAAGGGCCGGCTTCACTTGCATATGGAGCCGACGGGCTGGCGGGAGTAATAAATATAATATCGAACCCTGATGTGCCGGAAGGCAAAATATTGGGTAATATAATAAGTAACTACCAGACAAACAGCGGCCTTGTGGCGGGCCATGCAAATATAGGAGGCAAAAGCAAGGGACTTACCTGGTACGGATATGTAACAAAGAAGGCCGCACACGACTACAGCAACGTAAATGATGGCTATGTGTTTAATTCAAGATTCCGCAATACAGATTATGGGGCGAGCGTCGGGGTAAATAAAAGCTGGGGTTCTTCAAAAATATCTTTCACTGGTTTTAACCAGTTACTTGGTCTTCCCGAAGGGGAGCGCGATAGTGCAACCGGAAGATTTTTGAAGGAAATACCTGACACAACAGAAATAGTCACTGACGCCATGGGCAGGTCTTACGCTATGAATGTCCCCTACCAGCATATACAACATTACAAATGGGTTTGGGACAATAACCTGTATCTGCACAACGGCGGGCGAATTGGTCTAACAATCGGCTATCAGCGCAACATAAGGCAGGAGTTCGCAGACCCTGCTACGCTTGATGTGCCGGGGCTATCGTTATTACTTCAGACACTCACGTATGATTTAAAATATATACTGCCTCAAAAAAATGATTGGCGTATTTCTGCAGGTATCAATGGCATGAGCCAGTGGAACACCAACAAGGGAACTGAGTTTCTGGTGCCTGACTACCGCATGTTTGATGGCGGACTATACAGCATTGCCAAGAAAGACTGGGACAAATGGAGCGTATCGGGAGGTTTGAGGCTTGATGTAAGAATATTGGGCACGTACATGAAACTGGATAACGCATTCCTGCAACCGAAGGTATTTGTTACCTACCAGGTGTTTTATCCCTTTACCGATTATTTTACCAATGCATCGGGCAGTCTGGGAGCCGCTTATAATATAAGTAAGCGCGCCACCATGAAGTTCAATTTTTCCACAGGCTACCGTACCCCTAATATCGCAGAGCTGGCCGCTAATGGTGTACATGAAGGCACCATAAGGTATGAGTATGGTAATGTGGAGCTGAAACCGGAAAAAAGTGCACAGATAGACCTGGGCTTTTCATGGCAGTCAGAACATTTATTGGTTAATGTATCACTGTTTGATAATTATATAAATAAATTTATTTACATAAGGAAACTTCTCACGCAATCAGGGACCGACTCAATTCCTACATTCAACAACGATGCTAATTTTGCAGCTTATATTCAAGATCAGGCAAATGCCAACCTTTATGGCGGTGAAATAAATATCGACTACCATCCGCATCCGCTGGATTGGCTGCATCTTGAAAATACATTTTCTTACGTTCGTGGGTTTTTCTTAACAAAGGTTGAAAACACTAATAACCTGCCATATATGCCGCCAGCCCGTTGGGTAATGGATCTTAGAGGACAGCGGAAAGCAATAGGGAAGTACCTGAAGAACGGCTATGCCAAATTGGGTATGGATATGAATTTTGCTCAGAATAATGTATTTGAACTGTACGAAACTGAGACAAAAGCCCCGGGATATTTACTGTTTCACGCCGGTGCGGGTGCCGATATTATCAACAGTAAAAAGCGAACCGTTTGCACCATAACGCTGGCTGTAAATAATATAACAGACGTAGCTTACCAAAACTCGCTGAGCAGACTGCGCTACGCGCCTGTAAACAATACTACAGGCCGCCAGGGTATATTTAACCCGGGCCGCAACTTTAGCGTAATGGTGGCGGTCCCGCTCAGTTTAAAATAGGAAAGAAAACCGGCGAAGGGACAGCTATAAACGTGCAGAAAATAAACATTTATAAAAACAAAGCAGGGAATAGATTTTGAACTAATTTTGTGGCAAACAGTAAAAGTGCCGTGGTAATTGCGTGGTGCATTTTCGAATTTTCATAAATTTTCGCTAAAAATGCGAAAAATTTATTTTTTTCATTTTTATTCAGAAATTTTCCCTACTTTTGCAGTCCTTAAAATATGGCTAAACAGTCTCTTATTAAACAAGACGGAACTATTATTGAAGCGTTATCTAATGCGATGTTCCGCGTAAGGTTAGAGAATGGGCACGAAATTCTCGCCACGATATCAGGAAAGATGCGTATGCACTACATACGTATATTGCCAGGTGATAAAGTAGGCGTAGAGATGAGCCCATATGATTTAAGCCGTGGAAGGATAATTTATCGTTATAAGTAATTTTTATTTTAATATAGTATACTTACTCAACAATTATGAAAGTCAGGGCATCCATTAAAAAGCGCAGCGTAGATTGTAAGATCGTGCGTCGTAAAGGCAGGTTGTACATTATCAACAAAAAGAATCCTCGTTTTAAACAAAGGCAGGGATAATATTTAATTCTTAATTTTTTAATTCTCGATTTTTAATGGCTCGTATAGCTGGTATAGATCTTCCAAAGAATAAACGTGGCGAAATAGCGCTCACTTACATTTACGGCATTGGCCGCAGCACTGCCCAGTATATACTGGACAAAGCCGCCATCCATTACGATAAAAAGGCCATTGAGTGGAACGATGATGAGCAGACTGCCATTCGTAATATCATCAACTCTGAATTCAAAGTTGAAGGTCAGTTACGTTCGGAAGTACAGATGAACATCAAACGCCTGATGGATATTGCTTGTTACCGTGGTTTACGCCATCGTAAAGGTCTTCCTTTACGTGGACAGCGTACACGTACTAACAGCCGTACCCGTAAAGGAAAACGCAAGACCGTGGCTGGTAAGAAGAAAGCAGCTAAGAAGTAGTAACAGTTTCACTGCCGGATGTTGCCCGCTGCGCAATGGAGGAGTGACGCGAAACATGTATTGGATAATACACGTTCATTTATTAATTGATTACCTTATTTTAAAACTAAAATGGCAAAAGCTCAGGCATCCGCTAAAGTAGTCGCGAAGAAGCGCATCGTAAAAATTGATGTACACGGAGATGTGCACATCAACGCCTCTTTCAACAACATAATTATAAGCATTACTAACAAGACAGGGCAGGTTATCTCCTGGTCTTCAGCTGGTAAAATGGGCTTCCGTGGCTCTAAGAAAAACACACCATACGCAGCACAGACTGCCGCACAGGATTGCGCCAAGGTTGCAACCGATGCCGGCATGAAAAAAGCTGATGTGTTTGTAAAAGGCCCGGGTTCAGGCCGTGAAGGTGCTATTCGTGCGCTGAATAATTCAGGCATTGAGGTAGTATCTATCAAAGACGTTACTCCTTTACCGCACAACGGTTGCCGCCCTCCAAAGAAACGTAGGGTATAGTTACAATATTTCAATCAAAGTATTCCGGATCTTCATTGGTTCGGAATACTGAATTTTATAGTTTTCATAATTTATCAAAAAGTTGCTGTCCCGGATCGGATTTTACGATTTTTAAAGGAGACGGGGCGGCTAAAGAAAAATCGTCATGGCACGTTATACAGGACCAAAAAACAGGATATGCCGCATTTTCGGTGAACCTATCCTCGGCTCAGGCAAAAGCCTGCAGAAAAACAGTAACCCTCCCGGTCAACACGGAGGAACACGTAAGCGCAAAACAGCAAGTGAGTACGCTGTGCAGCTTAAAGAAAAACAAAAGGCGAAATATACTTATGGCCTTTTGGAAAAGCAGTTCGCAAACACTTATGTTGAGGCTGCGCGTTTAAAAGGAGCTACCGGTGAGAACCTTATTAAGCTGCTTGAAGCACGCTTGGACAATACGGTTTACCGTTTAGGTATTTCACCTACTCGCCCTGCTGCCCGCCAGCTCGTTTCGCATAAACACATTATGGTCAATGGTGAGGTGGTGAACATACCATCATATACACTGAAACCAGGTGATGTAATAGAACTGAAACCAAAGAGTAAAGTGAATGTTACCGTAATTGGTTTCATCCGCGGCAAAAACCCAAGGATAAACTGGGTTGACTGGAGCGAAAAAGACATGAAAGGCACGTATATCTCTCACCCTGAGCGTGAAGCGGTACCTGAAAATATTAAGGAGCAGCTGATTGTAGAATTGTATTCCAAGTAAGCAACCCTGAAGTTAGTGAGCAGTTAATTTACTGCTCACTTATTATATTTTAAACAAAAAAAAATCAACAAATAATAAATCAATATGGCCATATTGAATTTTCAGAAACCGGATAAAATAGCGCTCCAGAAAACTACAGA
Source organism: Taibaiella sp. (assembly GCA_014377675.1). Taxonomy (GTDB): domain Bacteria; phylum Bacteroidota; class Bacteroidia; order Chitinophagales; family Chitinophagaceae; genus Flavipsychrobacter. The sequence continues at coordinate 15,366 of JACMPD010000095.1, read as the reverse complement.
TTTTGAAGCGCAGTTTGAATTCCGTCCACTTGAACCGGGATACGGAGTTACAATCGGTAATGCTCTTCGCCGTGTATTGCTTTCCTCACTTGAGGGGTATGCTATCACTGCAATAAGAATACCTGGCGCTGACCATGAGTTCGCTACCATAAAGGGTGTGCTTGAAGATGTGACCGAAATTATCCTTAACCTGAAGCAGGTGCGCATTAAAGCTGTTGGTGAAAATAACGATTTTCTTACTGAGAAAATTGAGCTCAACATAAAGGGTACCGAACTATTTACAGCAAGGATGATAGGTGATGCGTTGCCTAACTTCCAGGTAATGAATCCTGATCTTGTTATCTGTAACCTGCACCCGGGTACTGTGTTGCAGATTGAAATACACATAGGCAAAGGCCGCGGTTATGTTCCTTCTGAAGAAAACCGCCCTTTAGATTCGCCGCTCGGCTTCATTGCCATTGACGCTATCTATACGCCAATCAAGAATGTAAAATATACAATTGAAAATACCCGCGTTGAACAGCGCACTGACTTTGAAAAGCTGATAATGGAAGTGGTTACCGATGGTACCATTCACCCTGAAGAAGCCGTAAAAGACGCATCACGCATTCTTATCCAGCACCTTATGATCATCACTGATGAAAACATATCGCTGGATACCCGCAAGGAAGAAAAAGAAAGTATTGTTGACGAAGAGACTCTACTGGTGCGTAAAGTGCTGAATACTCCACTTGAAGACCTGGAGCTTTCCGTTCGTGCTTTCAACTGCCTTAAAGCAGCTAAAATCAATTCATTAAGTGAACTGGTACAGTACACACAGGAAGAGCTGATGAAATTCCGTAACTTCGGTCAGAAATCGCTTTCTGAAATAGAGCAGGTGCTTCATGAGCGCGGCTTACATTTCGGGATGGATATCAATAAATTCCGCAGGGGAGAAGAAATTTAATTTATAAAGGTCAAAAGTGAAACGTAACTGTTTCTTCTTTTGACCTTTTTTATTTTTACAATATTATAATAACAAGGCTTCATAATTCCTGACACGGTATGGAGCTGCAAACAACAAAATGTCATGCGTCACGGAGACAAAATCAAAAATTTAAGCCGCACAGCCTCACACAGGAGTGCGTTATTGTGCAATCTTACATCGCAGCTTATTCAGTACAAGCGCATCACCACTACTCTTGCCAAAGCCAAGGCTTTAAGGGTTTTCGCTGAGCCGCTTATTACCCGTTGCAAAACTGATACGATGCACAACCGCCGTACTGTATTCGCCTATTTACAAGACAAAGAATCAATTAAAGAATTATTCGGTGTTATCAGTGACAAAGTTGGTGATCGTCCGGGTGGTTATACGCGTATCATAAAGTTGCCACGCCGTGCAGGTGATGCGGCTGATATGGCAATGATTGAACTTGTAGATTTCAATGAAATTTACGGTAAAGACAATGAGGCCAACAGTACCAAGAAGACACGCCGCAGCCGCAGAAGCGGAAGTGGTAATACTGAAGCCAAAAAGTCAGAAACACCAGCAGAAACAAAAACAGAAACAACTGAAGAAGTTAATACTACACCCGCTCCTGAGTCAACGGAAGAGTTAGGCGGAGAAGCTTAGTTACCAAATATTTTTAATGTTAAAAAAGCCGCTTTACAGCGGCTTTTTTTGTGTTACTCTTCTAATGTTTTGTAAAATCGACTTTGAACTGCAGAAGTGCGCACTTCTGAATTAATCAAGTGATGTAAATTGAACCAAGTTTTAGACTCTGAGCCTTATAAGCAATATCGAAAAGTTACGGATCCTCTTTAGCAAGGTACTCCTGCAGCATCATTACAGCGGCTACTGCATCTATAAGTTCTTTTTTTTCGCGGTCTTTTTTCTTTAGTCCCATGCCTGCAATTTCGCGGCTGGCCATTTTTGAAGTGAGACGTTCATCGGTTTTTTCAATTGGTATGCTCGGAAATACATTGCCGAATTTGATGATGAACTTTTCGACCAGTGGGGTGGCGTGCGTAGGGGTGTCATCCATATTTAGCGGGTAACCGATTATTATTTTCTCTACAGGCTCTGCCGCAATATACTTTTTCAACCAACCTATCAGCTCACCAGACTCAACAGTGTCTAATGCGGTCGCTATTATCTGTAACGGGTCTGTAACCGCAACACCTGTTCTTTTTTTACCGTAATCAAGCGCTATTATTCTGGCCACAATTATTTATATTTTAATGCTTTAAATACCACAGTCTGGTGTTTTTGTAATATTTCCCGTTCCATTTTTCTCAGTTCCATAAAACGCATCTGCATCTTTTGCTGTTTTATGGGGTCAGCTTCGGTATTCAGCCTTTGTGCCAGTTCTTCCTGCAGAATTAGAATTTTGCGGTATTCAAAGTAGGAGAGCGTGCTGTCCACGTCGTTAATATAAGTCATCGGGCCAATGCTGCTTTCAATGCCGTATTTTTCTTTCCATTTGGGGCTTATATCAATGTTGGCGTGCAGCAGTGAAGCCATGAGCGTTTGTATAGCCGGTTCCGGATAGTTAACGAAGTAATTGGTTTCAGGTACCGTTCCGTAATGGGTGTAATGATCATAATATTCATTGTAAAGTTTGCCCACCATAGGCTGTTCCAGCAATGCCGGATCTACACGTTCTTCAATAAATACTGCTACAGTTTTATCATCTGTATATGCAAGGTGGCCATATTCTATCAGCACCCGCAGTAGCTGCCATTCCTGGCCGGCATCGGTAGATGGGTTGGCAATATGCTGTACTGCCTCCTCCACATCTTCTCCTTCAATGCCCGGTGGCGTGTCTTCCTCTTTTCTCCTGGGCTTGTTTTCACCCTCAATCCGTTCCCTTATGTGTTTATTAACAAGGTTTATAAGGCCACTTTCATCTACTTTCAGCTTGTCTGCTGCGGTGCGTATATAATGATCCTGCAGCGCGAAATCTTCTGTTTTATTGATTCGTGAAATACTCTCTGCAATTTCATTAACCAGTTTTGATTTTTTCACGGGGTCGTCGCCCGCTTCCTTCATACCAACCAGTAAGCGGAAACTAATTACATCCTGCTTTTGCGCTTTTGCGTATTCATGAAATTTCGCTACTCCTGACTTTTGAATGAAACTATCAGGGTCCTCGCCTTCCGGAAGCAGCACAAGTTGCACATTAAAACTTTGCGAAAGAGCCATATCAAGGCCCCTTAGAGCGGCCTTAATACCCGCCGCATCACCATCATAAAGGATGGTAAGATTTTTAGTTAGCTGGCCTATTAACCGCAGCTGGTCTTCAGTAAGCGAGGTTCCGCTGCTGGATACCACATTTTCAACCCCGCCCTGGTGCATGGATATTACATCAGTATAGCCCTCCACCAAAAAGCACTCATCAAGTTTGCCTATGGCCTGCCTGCTTTGGAACATGCCATACAGCACCTTGCTTTTTATATATAACTCATTTTCAGGTGTGTTGATATACTTGGGAGCCTTGTCATTGCTTTTAAGTATGCGGGCGCCAAAGCCAAGTATGCGACCAGTCATACTTTGTATGGGGAAGATAACGCGGCCTCGGTATACATCATGATATATCCCGTTGCGGTTTTTGATGAGTCCCGCTCGCTCCATCAATTCCCGGCTGTAGCCTTTGCTAAGCCCTGCTTGTAGAAATGCTTCGTTGTGCTCAGGATTGTATCCGAGTCTAAAACGTTCGATAATCTCCTTCCTGAAGCCGCGCTGTTTAAAATAGGACATACCTATCAGCTGCCCCTCCTCATTTTGCAGCAGTGTTTCATGCAACCAGCCAGCGGCAAATTCGTTGAAAATTCTCAGCGCTTCGCCTGCCTGTTGCTGCTGCATCTGCTGCGGCGACCGCTCGGTTTCCTGCAGTGTTATTTTATAGTAGTCGGCCAGCCAGCGCATGGCCTCGGGGTAGGTGAGCTTTTCATGTTCCTGCACAAAGCTGACCACATTGCCGGCCTTACCGCACCCGAAGCATTTGAAAATACCTTTTGCCGGTGATACATTAAACGAAGGGGACTTTTCATTATGAAAGGGACAATTAGCAATATAGCTGGTGCCCCTCTTTTTTAAACGGACAAACTGCCCTATGACATCAACAATGTCAGCACGGCTCATTACCTCGTTTATGGAAGCAGGATTAATCATTCTATTTGCACGGGGAGGCGCACTACTATTGAGTTATAGTATATATCGCTCCGGAAATGCTTTGTTTGTACGAAGATAGCGACTTTTTACCTCTGAATTGTGAAGTAAGGCTCATTGCTTTCAATCATAAGCTGCAGGTTGAAGTCAGTGGCAATTAATCGCTATTACCCGGCGGGGTGCTGCCAGCTGTATAGTATTGGTATGTGGAAACTCCAGTGCTAATACGTTGAATTATAGTAGCAATTCGACCATATTAAGCCAGACGCGTTTCAGCTATCTTTTTCTGAGTTCGTCTCTTATTTCCTTCAGTAGAACTTCCGTAGGTGGCGGTTTCGTTGCTTCAGTTGGTGCTATAGTCTTTTTTTCTTTAAATCGTTCAATTGCTTTTATTACCGCAAAAACACATAACGCAATAATCAGAAAATCAAATATTGTTTGGAACAGATGTCCGTAAGCCAAAACGTTGGCACCTGCTTTTTTTGCTTCGTCTAATGAATGATAGGTATCGCCAGGCTTTGCCGGCTGCAATACAGCAAACTTATCGGCGAACATTTTGCCATCAGGAGTGACAAAGCCAATTATTGGCATAAAAATATCTTCAACAACCGTTGAGACAATTTTTCCGAATGCTGCACCTATAATTACACCTACAGCAAGGTCAACCACATTTCCATTTAGCGCGAAGGCTTTAAAATCTTTTATCAATCCCATAATTCCGTGCTTTGTTCCTTTTGTTATTTTTCTTATTAACAGAGGTGTAAGGCTGCCGCCATTTATATCAATCTTACTCTTTCAGCCGCAGCATCCTGTTGTCAACCCACTGGAAAAATATGTCAGGTTGGTAGGTGCGCCAGTTATCATTATCCATAAAAGTAATATACCAGTCAATGTGTGATTTATAAAAATCATATTTCGTCTGTTCAGGCATGTTTATTGCTACCACCCAGCCACCATCATCTTCGGTATCTTCACTCCATTCTTTGTAGTATTCACTGTCGCTACTATGAAAGTTGAGTACATTTTCAGTTACGAGGATAAATTTATAAATTTTCTCTTGTATAAGCAAGTCTATTACTGACCTTTTTAACTGCATAATGTCGTTTTCAACCGCATCGTTCCATTCCCCAATCAATTCTATGATGGCATAGTTAAGTTCGTAGTCAACGAACAGCACTTTTAGATAGAGTGTCCGTGAGCCAAATTCATCCCATTGGGGGTGTATGTAGTAGTTATAGACAGTATTGGAGAATTCAAATTCACTGTGTTCAATACCAAAGAATGGTGATTGCTGATCTTCTTCGGCATTGTATAAATGCCTCCAGTTATAAAAAGGTTCTATTTCATGCATCTGCCGCGCCTGTTGTTTCTAGCCAAATTTTTGTTTCCATGCCATCAGTCCGCCGGTTACATTTATTACATTAGTAAAACCTGCCTGCTCCAGCATCATACAAGCCTGCATACTCCTGCTGCCTGCTTTGCAATGTATAATTAGTTCTTTGTCTTTGCTGTCTTCTATGCTGTCAATCTGCATGTTCATTATTTGGGGCAGCGGTAACAACTGTCCCCCAATATTAAATTCGGCATATTCATAAGGCTCTCTTACATCAATTATGATCAGTGGTTCACCATTGTCCATCCTGCTTTTAAGCTCTTCAACTGTAATGGTTGTCATTCTTATAGTTTTACAATTTTTTGTGGCACTGAGTTTATGCCGTTGACAGTTATATTAATAAGGTATATCCCCTTTGGGAGCATAGAAATATCTACTTTATTGCCTGAGACGATATGTCCGGTCTGGACCGCCTGCCCCTGCATATTATTAACGGAATAAGTGGCTTTTTCATCGCCGGGGCAGGTAATATTTATGGCGTCAGTGGCAGGGTTAGGGGTAATTTCTACATTTCTGCTTTTATTGGTGTAAGCATTTGATATGTAACTTGATACTATGTTTTGCCCAAGCAAAGGACGCACCATCAAAGCCCCCTGCACCAATGAAGGGTTCCAGGCTGAAAGTACGTTATAATAAACATGGTTGCCACCAATGCGGTTTACATCAAGCCCGAAGTAAATACTGTCAGCACCGCTTTCAGCAGGCATGAATACACCGGCATAAAAAGTACCTGAGGGCAAAGGCAGCGGAGTATCAAATTTATAGATCCAAAAATTGTTTTGTGTATCGGCGTAGCCTGGGTTGCAAGAGTATTGTGTGTACAAAACATTGTCAGCCGAAGCACCGTTTACCCCCGCTATAGCTGAGTAAATAACAATGTCAAAAGACTTATAGTCTGATGCCGGTACCTGCCTGCCAAAATAAATGGCCATGCCTTTCATAGTGTCAGGCGTATTGAGGTGATACTCCACAGCTATTTTTCCGGGCAGGGTAGGGAAGAGGGTGAGATAATAGCTTTGTTCGGCGGTACCGTCGTCATAGGCAAGGTAGTTGTCAAATACCTGTTGCTTCACTATAGTATCATTACCGGCAGGGCCAGTTCCTGTGGTTGATTCAATATAAAAACTATTTTCAAACACAACTTTATCATAGGTGCCTGGCGGTGACACTGTGGTTGTGTAGTTATTAAAATTCAGGTACTGTATTACATTACCGGGCAGGGTAACTGTGTTTGTGATCAGTGGTTGTAGCACTGTGCCTGTCCCCAGGTCACGGGCAGCAAAAGCATACGTTACTGGCTGGGCGGTTGTGTTGTTGCGTATGCTATCAACATACTGCGTGGCTCGTTCACCTGTGGGGTTGGCATAAAATTGCCTGTAAGGCATTGAGGTATAGTCATTAAGAAAGAATGACGGATTTGACGAAAAGCCAATGTCATTCACTTCAGTATCATTAATATTCCGGTTGGCGGCCATTCTTATATAGTCCACGTTCCATATTGCATCAGCAAAGTTCAGAGCTGCAATATTCACAAACCTGAACTGGAATGCGTTATGGAAATAAAGACTGTCCGTAACCGGTATCATTACTTGTGTAAAGGGTTTCAGTGTGCTGCCTGGCACTTTCCATACGGGCAGCCACTCACCATACCTTATGCGCATGAATAGCATCAATGAGTCGCCGGGCAGGGGGTAAAATCCATTACCTTCAGGCTGGTAAAAAAAACTGAGATATAAACTGTCAGCGGCTGTGTAGGCACTTAGGTCTATTGGCTGGCAGGTAAGGCTATCAGCATAGCTGAAGACAGTATTATGAAACGGATCCCAAGGGAGTCCGCGCTCATTCAGTCCGTCGAAAGTAGCTACACCCCTGGTTATAGGGCTCACTGCCATCGTGTTGTTGATATACACCTGGCAGTCCATCCACTTGGTGGCATCGGGCAGCATACTGTAACCGGTAAAGTCTTCAAAAAATGGAAGCGACGAGGCTGTAGTTTTAGCAACTTGCCTCACCGGTGTGCTTCGATTATAGCGGTTTGGCGCAGCGCCAAGCGGCCCGGTGTGCTCCTGGCTATACCCCGCTATGCAAAGCAAAACAAAATGTGCTGATAATATAATATAAATTACCGAAAGTTTTCTCACTGATTATCCTTATCTGATTGCGGTTTAACGGATTTGTCGGTCGAATTATTGCCCGTTCCTGCTTCATAATCACCTGGTTCGGGGTGTTGCTTAATGGAAAGATCTATTACCGAACCCATCTTTATTTTATTACGTTCACCCGTGCTGCTATAAGGTTTAGGTGACTGGTCTATTATGTATGCTGAAAATGTATCTGTTATTTCGCCATCCATCTGGCCAACGTACATGTTGGGTGTAAGGCTGTACTGGTTAATGATAGCAAGGGCTTCATCAATTGTGAGGCGGGTAACATCCGGAACGTCAAATTCGGTATTGCCAAGGCCATTGCCTATCACGAGCCCTATTCTGCTGCCCTGCGGTATCATTTCACCCGCTCTTATGGGCAGCCCTTTATATAGCTGTTCTTTTATGGCTCCCCTTGCTATGTCTGGCACATAAGTGGTATCACCTACAAACATTTTGTTGTTTTTCAACAACATTTCCGCGCTGCGGTAAGACAGGCTTATGAGGTTAGGCATTGGCACCCTGAGTGCAGTAATGCTGTTGACCGTTATCATTACAATTCTGCCTGTTTTTACTATAGATCCAGTGTCAGGAACCTGCTTAAGTACGGTAAGTGGCTTTGCCGAAGGGTCAAATGTAGAATCAATCTGTACTTCGAAGTGCATTTCATGCAGTTGGGTTATCGCCATATCAAGGTACTTACCTCTAAGGTTAGGTATCACTACTTCTTCGCCATGGTGGGTAAGAAAACTGAGTGCCAGAAAAAATATAACGTAAATAACGGTGAACACGGTGGCCACCATTAACAAATTGAACCAAAATGACTTCTTTATTCTGTCCTCCATAAAGGATGGTCTGTAATTATTCTGTTTAATGGTTTGGTTTCGCTTTTCTATTAATTACCTCCTTGTGCCAGGCACTCTTCCAGCAGATCTCCATAGAAGCTGGTAAGTGTTCGGCCCGAAGCACGGACCTGCTGCGGAACAATGCTGTTTTCGCTCTGGCCGGGCATGGTGTTTACTTCCAGAAAAAACAGTTTATTAGTGCCGTGTTGCAAAATAAAGTCCATCCTTACTATTCCTCGGCAATTGAGGTATCTGTATATATACATCGCCTTTGCCTCCAGTTGTTCCTTGGTGTTTGTATCAACATCAGCGGGTGTTATTTCATTGGTAACTCCGGGCGTGTACTTGGCTTCGTAGTCAAAAAACTCGTTTTTGCTTACAATTTCAGTTGCCGGCAGGGGATAGAGCACTCCTTTGTTTCTAAACACACCTATTGTAAGCTCACGGCCTTCTATAAACTCCTCAATAAGTACCTGTTTGTCTTCGCGAAACGCTTTTTCAATTGCGGGCAGTAATTCTTCCACGCGTTTTACCTTGCTTACTCCCAGGCTACTCCCGCTTTCGTTGGGTTTTACGAATACGGGCAACTTTAACTGATCTAAAATAGCGCCCATAGAGTAAGGTTCTCCCTTAATCAGGTGTACAGAATTGGCGATGCTCACTACATTAAAATCTTTCACTACTTTATTACAGTAGCTTTTATTAAAGGTAAGTGCCGAAACTATTGCGTTGCATGTAGTGTAAGGGATCATCAACATATCGAGGTAGCCCTGAATGCGCCCATCTTCGCCGGGCGAGCCATGCATAGCAATAAACACGCAGTCAAAATTTATTTTTTCCTCACCAATTATCAGGCTGAAATCATTCTTATCTACCAAAACTTTACCAGCTTCAGATTCATGATACCAGGCCTCTTTTGTTATTATTATTTTATATATATTGTACTTTCCCTTGTCCAGACTCTTTTCAATGGTTGCGGCTGTCTGTATAGATATTACGTATTCACCGGAGTAACCTCCCGCCAGTAAGGCAATGTTCTTTTTCATTTTTTTATCTTCGTCGGTAACTACCGCTGTCAAAGGTAATAATTAGACTGCACAACTTTATTAATGCCGATCGTTAAAGTTTGCACTTGACTTAATACCGGCAACAGGGTAACAATGGCTATGAAAAAAGGATTGTTAGCATTGTGTGGATTAAAATAGCGGTATTGCGCTAATCTATTTCCACCGCAACGGTTATTCAATTATCTTTGCAATAATATTAACCTATAGAAGAGAAATAATATGGCAGCAGTATTCACAGATTCTAATTTTGACGCAGATGTATTAAAATCAGATAAACTTTCAATTGTAGATTTTTGGGCTCCCTGGTGCGGTCCATGCCTTCAGCTCGGACCAACCATTGATGCGCTGTCAAAAGAGTACGACGGCAAAGTAAATGTAGGGAAGCTGAATGTAGATGAGAACCCGAATGTGTCGGTTCAATACGGTATTACCAGTATCCCTTGCGTTTTGTTTATTAAAAACGGCGTGGTTGTAGATAAACAAATTGGTCTGGCTCCGAAGGGTGCTTTTGACAAGAAGATATTAAAACTAATCTGATTAATAAGTTTATGTTATCAAATGATTAAAGCAACAATAGTTTTTATTGTTGCTTTCTTTTTTTGCTTATTTTGTGCTATCATTGCATCGTAATCCTTGGGCGACAATATTTTGATACCTTTGCTTCACGATTGCTTTGTAAATTTGAATTCGATTTTCATGTAATAAAAATGGAGTATAGTTTTTTTGATTTATATCATCTAATCAGTGTTTTAGTGTCTGCGGCAGTTGCAAGAATTAAGGTAGTGTAAAATGTCGTTTCGAAAAAAATAACCCCTTGCATGATTGCTGAAAGTTAATTTAATTTATAAAAAGACCTACTTTTGTTCGCTATGGGGCAAACGTGTTTCAACGATAAAAATCTGTCTTGAGGTAAAAGGATACAGGAAAAGAAGGTGCAGTTCAGTCTTTTTTCAGCTCAATATGCTTTTTCTAGTGGTTTTTTAGAAATAATTTTTGCTTTTACAGCAATTTAACTATTTTTACGGAAAATAATAGTGGTGACAGTTGCCAAACAGTGTCTTGCTGCCAATGTTTTTTTGTATTTTATGGAAGGATTTCCTGTTATTGGAATGATTTTTAACTAAAAATTGTAAAGCTTAATCCAGATTAAAGTAGCGTTCACAACTCCTAATTGTTAAATTTACATTTAAAATAAATAGTATGTATAAGAAGAGTACACATTTTGCATTGTCACTGTTAGTTACGGCATCATCACTGTCAATGTTTTGTAGCGCTCAGCAGGTAAAGTCACGTATTCGGCCGGTAATACCTTATGAAAAAGCAAAATTAGTAGCACCTCCGGGAATGGTCTACGTTCCGGGTGGTACCACTATCATAAAGTACAGCCAACAGGCTTCTGATAGTAATTGCGTGAAAAAAGTAAGTCTCAGTTCCTATTTTATGGATAAAACTGAGGTTACTAACCAGCAGTACCGCCAGTTTGTGGAGTGGGTTGTTGATTCTATAGCCATAACTAACTACCTGAAAGACGACGAAAAATATTTTAAAGATCAAAAAGTAGTTGACTCTTCAGGCAATTCAACAAATGTGGTTAGGCGTATCAACTGGTCGAAGGTGAACCATAAGGAAATCTTTGATAAGCCGGAAATGAGAGCGAAAGTTCACGCTATGCTTGATGAAAGAGGTAAAATTAAAAAGGATTCCATAATATTTGCTTTCAGTTATATGAGGGCAAATGGTACGAACAAAAAAATTAAGATTGGTACCTTTGTTACAGAACCTGTAAAGGTTTTCCCTGATGAAGAGATTTGGGCAACAGATTTACCTAATGCCCAAACGGACATATTAGTGGAGAACTATTTTAATACCGCTCCTTACGATGATTATCCGGTTGTAGGTGTTACGTGGAAACAAGCTCGCGCTTATACTTCCTGGCGCTCTATCACTCAGGACGGTTACTCAAATGTTGCCGATTACATGAAGAGCTATCACCTGGCCTACAGCCTTCCATCAGAAGCACAGTGGGTTTATGCTGCACAGCAGGACATGAAGGCTTACAATAAAATGCTTTCCGACGGCGGTGCTCTAGATCAGATAGCCGAGCCTAAGGCAGGCAAGGGTACACCAGAACTGACGAAGAAGAAAAAATCGAAGAAGTCTAAGAATGCCCCTGCAAAAGATTCAGTAGCAGCAGTAATTGTAGCAACACCCAGCCCTACACCGGCCGGAAGCGACGACGCAAATAACGGATGGTTGTCTTCTACAGCTTCAACGGTTGATAACTCCGCAACCCTGAAGGAAGATAGTTTACAGAACTTTGACTTGGGTAAGGATGACAAGAACTTCATACCGTCTGACAAAAGGGGATTAACAGCAAACTTTAAGCAGGACGAAGGTGAATATACAGGCGACGGATCTCCCTTTACAGTACCTGTAATGTCTTATACTCCTAATGATTTCGGTATTTATAACATGGTGGGTAATGTAGCGGAGTGGACAATGGACGCTTACAGCCCATCAACCTTTGCCTTTGTTGCTGATGTGAACCCGGTATTATTGTATGATGCTGACTCCACGGAATCAGACCCCATGCGCAGAAAAGTTGTTCGCGGTGGATCGTTCCTGAGTAATGCGAAGGCGCTTAGCCCATATTCACGTGATTTCGAAATGGATAACATGGTACATTGTTACATCGGTTTCAGATGTGTGATGGGCGCTCCGGAAATATTAAATGAACTTACAGCCACACGCAGGAAAACACAATCTAAAAAGAAATAACACAACTAATAAATTCGTTAACACACATAATTAATCCATAAAAATTCAAACAAATTATGAGCAGTAATCCTCAGCAAGGAAGAAAAAAAATTGGCCTTAACACAGTAATCTCTTGGGGTGCGAGTGTGGTAATCGTCGGTCTGATGTTCAAAATTCTCCACTGGAGAGGTGGTGAAATGATGATTGCGGCTGGTTTGATGACAGAAGCGGTTTTGTTCTTTATCCTAGGCTTTGCAGCTATGGAGGCCGGCCCGGCAACAGATGCGGCAGGTAGTGACCCTAAGTCTTCCGGTCTTGACGAATTATTGGCAACAGCCATCAGCCCGGCAGTTATTCAGAAGTTAAGCAAAGGCTTTGAGCAATTCAACAAGACGGTAGAAACAGTAAATAATGTTGCTGGCACAGGTGCTGTTACTCAAAACCTGGTGAAAGAAGTAGAAGGTGCAACCGGTGATTTGAAGAAATTCCGTGATAACGTAAATGTAATTGGTAAAGATTTTGACGCTTTCGGCAAAACATTGCAGTCAATTAACCAAATGTCAGTAGCTTCTCAAACAATGTTGAAAGATTTTGAAAGTGCGAGCGCAGGTATGAGGTCTTACGCAAAGAACATGACTGACATGAATGTTAGCTTTGATTCATTCAATAAAACATTGCAGGCTATCAATTCAATGACTGCTTCTTCACAAACAATGTTGAAAGAATTTGAGTCTGCCACACAGGGTATGAAGGCTTACAATAAGAATATCACAGACCTGAGTAAAGTTTACCAGGCGCAGTTGGAAGCGTTCAGAAAAAACTAATCACACACAGCTAACCTAATTTAAAATTTTTAATTCGCATGGCAGGAGTAAATGAAACCCCGCGGCAGAAAATGATGGGTATACTATACCTGGTGCTGCTGGGTTTGGCAGCTACTACAATAACTGAAAAAGTTCTTGACTCATTTAGAAATATCACTGTAGGGCTTGAAAATTCAACACATAATGTTCAAGGTTCTATAGATCAAACATTTGCGTCTTTCGAAAAAAGCACGTTGAAAGATGATCCGGTTCGCGCCAAACCGTATTGGGAGCGTGCTAACAGGGTAAAGGCTGCGGCTGCCGACCTATCAAAAAGCATAAACGATGTAAGGGCAAAATTTGAAGCGGAATGTGGACCTTTTGATACAACTTTGGGCGACTACAAAATGCGTGAGGATGTTGACCTCAGCTACCGTATCATGATTACCAAGAAGGGTGGTGAAGAACTGAAGAAAAAGATTGAAGAAGCAAAAGCAAAAATTCTTGCAGAACTTGATCCTAAGGATCGTGGAAATTTCAGAATGGCGTTAAATGCTGATGCGCCTTCAAAAACTAAAGGTGGTGTAAAAGCTTCATGGGAAGATAATTTCTTTGGTGAAGGGATCCCGTTGACTGCCGCATTCACTGCTTTGACAAAAATTAATGCTGACCTGGTAAGTACTGAAAATGCTGCTGTGAAGAAAATATTGGGTGATGTTACAAAAACTGATCTTGTGCTTGATCAATATGCAGCGATCGCTGTCCCTACGTCGCCAACTTATCTTTTGCTTGGGCAGCCTTACGTTGCAGAAGTTTTCCTTACTGCGTTCAGTAACTCCATCAATCCTGATGTTGTGGTAGGTGGTCAGAAGCTTAGTGTTAAAGATGGCAAAGGAATATATAATGTCGGAACATCAAGGGAGGGTGATTTCAAATGGTCTGCGACTTTAACGATGAAGAAGGCAGACGGAACAAACGGAACATGGAAAACGCCTGAGATGACCTACACAGTGGCAAAGCCATCCGCGGTGGTATCACCAGATTTCATGAATGTATTCTATATCGGTGTTCCCAATCCTGTATCTATTTCTGCTCCAGGCACACCAGTTGATAAATTGAAGCCGTCAATTGACAATGGTTCAATAATTGGTTCAAAGGGTAAGTATGAGGTAATGGTGACGAAAGCAGGTCCGTGTAAAGTTTCAATTTTTGGAGTTGACGGCGCTGGTAAGACTGTTAAATTGGGTGAGTCTGATTTCAGGTGCAAACGCCTGCCAAATCCGAAAGCTAAGTTTGGCGGTAAATCTGGTGGTACAGTGCCAAAAGGTTTGATGACTTCGAACGATAAGATTTTCGCATCATTGGATGACTTTGAATTCAAAGCTCAGTTTACTGTTGATCATGCTAAGATTTACATTGTAAAGCCTCGTCAGGAAGCAATGGTTTTTGATATCAGCGGCACGAATTTATTGAATGCATCTATTAAGAGTGCATTGAGTAGTTGTCCTCCAGGAACAAGGGTGTTCTTTGATGATATTTTTGCAATGGGACCCGATAAAGTAAGAAGATCATTAGATCCCATTACCTACACCATTCAGTAATTTTTTTTTAAACATTTATTATGAAAAGAAGTATAGTATTGAGTTTAATGTTGGTTTTCGCTGTTTTTATGGCATCAGAAACTAACGCTCAGAAAACGAAGAAGAAGACAAGTAGTTCAACAACTAAGAAAAGTACTACAAAAAAGACCAAAAAGGGTAGTAAGCCAACTAAAGAACCGGTAGTTGAAGTGCCTGTAGCTACTCCTGAGCCAGTTGCAGACGTTCCGCCAGAGGATACCGGAGTTTCTACGCCTGACATAGTTGCTGACAGCGAAGCATTCAACTTCAATGACATAACATTGGATACTACGAAACCGAAAGACGGTTACCTTAAGATGGCCCATCTGAAGGGTGCAAAGCCTTTCCCGCTGCCGGAGAATAATAAAAATAGTGTTAATTTCTACAAGCGTATCTGGAGGGAAATTAATGTTGCTGATTCTGAAAATAGGATCTTCTCTATCCCTGGTGAAACGTTGATTCAGTTTGTAATGGATGGAATCAAAGCCGGTAAAGTTTATGCTTATGCTGATGATGCTTTTACAAAAAAGCTGACCTACGCTGCCGTGATGAAAAAATTCAAAGACAGTGTAATCGTGCCGCTGATTG
>JACMPD010000094.1 GCA_014377675.1 Taibaiella sp. | reverse complement strand
CGGAGGCTTCGGCCTCCAGGCTGTCGTAGCCCACAAAGTTTGTGGGGGTGGTTTCTTTTAATACAACCCAGTCATCAGTGCTGAGTGCAGTAGCAGCACGGCTGCGTACTTTTTGTTTTTGTAACTCTACTTGAAAACCTTCCATGTCCACAGACCAGCCTATTTCTCTCGCCATTAATTCAGTTAGATCAATAGGGAATCCATATGTATCGTTGAGTTCAAACGCAACTAAGCCGGAAATTCGCTTCTGATGAGTTTCTAAACTAAAATTTTGTCGATCATTACGCATTTGCTCATCATCCATCTGAGGATCCTGTAAAAAGGAACCGCTACTGAAATCAACAAGCGTACTTGTGTATGCTTTGAATCTTTTTATACCTGAATGTAAAGTCCTTAGAAATGCTTCTTCTTCCTCTTTCACAACTCTGGAAACCAAATCAATCTGCTTTTTGAGTTCCGGGAAAACACCTTCAAACTGGCTTGCAAGAGTTGGCAGCAACCAGTGCAATAAAGGCTCATTAATATTTAAGTAAGAATAATAGTATCTTACTGCACGACGAAGGATACGACGTATTACATATCCTGCACCAGTGTTGGATGGTAGTTGCCCGTCTGCAATTGTAAAGGCTATAGCGCGAATATGGTCTGATATAACACGAAAGGCTACATCTTGTTTACTGTCGGAATGCTTGTATATAATACGTTTGTTATTTTTAACAGCCGTAAAGTCGCTAATAGCTGCTATTGTTCCTGTAAATAGGTCGGTATCGTAGTTGCTTTGTTTGCCCTGCAGCACACGTACCAGGCGTTCAAGGCCCATGCCGGTGTCTACATGCTTTGCGGGCAGCGGCTCCAGCGAGCCGTCTTTTAGGCGGTTGAACTGCATGAATACATTGTTCCAGATCTCTATTACCTGCGGGTGGTCAGCGTTAACGAGGGTTGCGCCGCTTACCTGCCTGCGCTCTTCAGGGGTGCGGCAGTCAACGTGTACTTCGCTGCAAGGGCCGCAGGGGCCCATGTCGCCCATTTCCCAGAAGTTATCTTTTTTATTGCCCATCAGTATGCGGTCTTCCGCCACAAACTGTTTCCAGTAGGTGTAGGCTTCTTCATCTTTCTCCAGTCCCTCAGCGGCATCGCCCTGAAAGATGGTGACATATAAGATATCTTCAGGTATTTTGAAAACTTCGGTGAGTAACTCCCAGCACCACTCAATGGCTTCTTTTTTAAAATAATCGCCAAAACTCCAGTTACCCAGCATTTCAAACATGGTATGGTGGTAGGTATCTACACCTACTTCTTCCAGGTCGTTGTGTTTGCCGCTTACGCGCAGGCACTTTTGGGTATCAGCTATACGAGTGGAGACAGGCTCCCCGTTACCTAAAAAGTAGTCTTTAAACTGATTCATACCTGCATTTGTAAACAGGAGTGTAGGGTCGTTTTTTACGACAATGGGGGCTGAGGGCACAATTTCGTGGCCTTTACTGCGAAAAAAGTCTAAAAACCGGCTGCGTATTTCGTTAGCTGTAAGCATAATTGTATTATTGGGCTGCAAAAGTAATATAATTTAAGGGTGTGCAATTCTTTGAGGCATGTAATATTATGGGGTGTCCTCACCCCCTGTCGCTCTCCAAAAATGGAGCGGGGAGGTCGATGTCTTCGCTATAGCTCAGGTTAAGGCTGTAAGTTTATAACACCTTTATTGGCGGGGAATAAATCCAGGTTGGTAATTATGAAAACATTTATCTTTTTCATTTCATGGCATGATGTTTAGGATGCTGATAATCAGCAAAAAATAAACTGTATAGTTTTAAATCACCACACACATATGAAAATATCTTTCCACGGGGCGGCCCGGACAGTTACTGGCTCCAAGCACTTGTTACAACTTGAAAGCGGCAAAAAAATATTATTGGATTGCGGCCTTTTCCAGGGTATGGGGCCGGAGACAATAAACCTTAATGCCAACTTTGGGTTTGACGCACGGGAAGTAAGCTATGTAATTTTGTCACATGCCCACATTGACCATACCGGCCTGCTCCCCAAGTTGGTAAAAGAGGGTTTTAAGGGAAAAATATACTGTACTCCCGCAACCGCAGAACTAACCGCTATACTTATGGCGGATTCAGCGCATATACAGGAGAGCGATGCAGCCCATATAAATAAAATCCGGGAAAGGCAGGGCAAGCATCCCATTCAACCACTGTATAGCCAGGCCGATGCGCAGGATGTGGAACAATATTTTGTTACCATTGACTATGCCACCAGCTATAAAATTGATGATGAGGTAACCCTATACTATACCGACTGCGGCCATATATCAGGCAGCGCCGCTGTAAACCTTGCCATAAACGAAGATGGCAAAACCACCCGCATTACCTTCAGCGGCGATGTGGGCCGTTATGGCGACGCTATACTTAAATCGCCGGAGCCATTTCCACAGGCTGACTACGTAATAATGGAATCGACCTATGGCGATAAACTGCATGATCTTGTAGCTGCACCCGCAGATAAGTTGCTTGGTTACATAGAAGAAACATGCGTGAAGAAAGGAGGCAAGTTGATTATACCCGCCTTCAGTCTGGGCCGTACCCAAGAGGTACTTTACCTGCTTAACCGGCTTGAACTGGAGCGGAGGTTGCCGGCCATATCTTACTATGTGGACAGCCCGCTTTCTATACAGGCCACTGAAATAATAAAGAGCCACCCCGAGGACTTTAACGATACGGTAGCCAGGCTGCTGAGCATTGACGATGACGTTTTCGCTTTTCCCGGCTTACAATATATTACGGAGGTGAGTGACTCTATTGCGCTGAACAATACTAAAGAACCCAGTGTGATAATAGCTGCCTCAGGCATGGCGGAGGCCGGCAGGGTGAAGCACCATATAGCGAACAATATTAGTGACGCCGCCAATACGGTATTGATAGTAGGCTATTGCGAGCCGCATTCGCTGGGCGGTAAGCTGGCCAGCGGGGTAAAGGAAGTGAAAATTTTTGGCGAAGAGTATCAAGTTGCGGCGGGTATAGAGCAAATTGACAGCATGAGCGCCCACGGCGACTATGGCGACCTGCTGAAATGGCTTTCCTGCCAGGATGCGCACACTGTGCGCCAACTGTTCTTGGTACACGGTGAGTATGAAACGCAGGTAGCATTCCGGACCCGGATACTGAATAAGGGTTTTAAGAATGTAACTATCCCGGTTTTGCACCAGGAGGTTGTGCTTTGGTAGTTGTTGGGGTTCATAGTGCTGTTGTTAGTGTTCCATTTTTTTGGGTACAGGGCAAAGGTGGCTTGTTTTCTCCAGGCTGCAAAGCCGGGAATGTATGGTGACCATATAGTGGGGCAGCATGACCCGTATGGCGGTTCTAACGCATATTTTAAAAAATATTAGTTTTGCGAACTGCTTGTTAGTTATGGTTTTAGGTATGTGGTTTGATATGTGTGTTGTGTTTTTTTGGTTTCCGCTTTTTTGGGGAATTTGAAGTGCCGAAGGGTGCCCTCAGGCTGGCCCATTTCCTCAAGTGGAGTGGCGGAGAGCGATGTCTTCGATTGCTCGTTAGGCTTGATTTGTCCGTTTGTTGAACTGTGTATTGTGTTTTAGTTCTGAGAGGTGAGCAAATGTTATCTTGATGGTGGGATGAAGCGGAAGCTTCGGCGAATGTGTGTGATCCATATCCTACATTGACAAGTAGTTCAAATTAACTTAGCCTTTGTGTTTTTATAAAAGAAAGACCCCACATAAATGTGGGGTCTTAAAGAATGTCCAGATTTTAAACCCTATCTTTCGTTGAAGAATGTCCAGATTTTAAACCTTATCTTGAATTAGAAAATAGCATTTATTTTCAAACCACTAAGTTAAATTTCCCCAATTTCTATAATTTTTTTGTTTACCAACTTTTTCAAAATAGAACTCTCATCTCCAAGAATTTCTATAACGTATTGATTATCTGATATTCTAAAATCATCGGTGGACATGGCCGTTTTAACAGTAATTTCATATTCTCTAAGACTTTTAAAATGCGCTTCGATGGTTACATTTAGCCTACCATTTTCGCTATTCTGTTGGCACACAACCCTCGTAGCCCGTGTGATATTTCCAATCTTATGGTGATTTTAAAATATGAAGTTTGGCAAATATGCGCCATATACTAAAAGATGTTTTACTGATTGCAATACAAGCGTTTTTACACTCTCGTGGTCGATGCCATCTCTTTTTCCGTTATCGTCGTCATGTTGATGTCTATCAACATAGTGCTTGTCAAACCATAAATTTATTGTTATTCTTTCGTTTATGTTTGTAACCTCCCTGGCATTATCAGAAGATTTATTTTTCTTAAACTCCAAAGGGTCAACAATGGCCGGCATCGGTTTTGATACTATAGCTATTCGTTTTCTTGGCTCTCTATTTTCCATAATTGTTAACGGCGGGCCGGTTATGTGTTATCTTCTTTCGCTTTGAGCTCTTTTACATACTGCACGGCATCCATTATTTTATCGCTGGTGAGCAGTATCAGGCTGCCTTTTCTGGCGTTCTTTATAGCATAGTCTACGGCTTCCTTTTCTTTTTCTATTACTATTGTTTTCTTTTCGGGGTCTATGTTGCGGATGCCCTGTAAAACCAGTTCTATTATCTCATTACCCGGGCGCCCCCGGAAGGAGACGTCTTGCCTGATGATAAGTTCATCAAATATTTTCGCCGCTTCTTCAGCAAGGCTTATAATGTCTTCATCGCGGCGGTCACCGGTGCCGGCGATGATGCCGACCTTTACGGTAGCCGGTATGCTGGCTATGTAGCTGGCTATAGCTCTGAACCCATGCGGGTTGTGCGCAAAGTCAATCATTATGGTAAAGTCATTAAATTCGAAACTATTCATGCGGCCGGGGGTGCGCTCTGCGGAGGGTACAAATGCCTGAAGGGCTTCCTTTATAATGGTGACACTAATGCCCTGTAGGTATGTGGCGAGGGTGGCTGCCAGCACATTGGCGGTATTAAACCGGGCTTTGCCTGAAAAGGTAATGGGTATATCCAGTATCCTGGCTACCTCTATTTTTTCTGCGCCTTTTAAGATGACTATGCCACCGTTATAGGGTACGCACGCCACTCCGCCGGCGGCGACGTGTTCCTGAATCCGCGGGCTGGTGCCGTCCATTGAAAAGTAGGCGATATGGCAGCTGAGGGACTGGTGCATGGCATAAACGAGATCGTCACCTGCATTCAGCACCGCATAACCTGAAGGTGCTACTGTTTGTGCGACCTTCATTTTCACTGCGGCTAATTTTTCGATGGTATCAATGCCGTCGAGGTTCAGATGGTCTTCGGCAACATTGGTGATTATGGCTACATCGCACTGGCTGAAAGCGAGCCCGGCGCGCAACATACCGCCCCGCGCGCATTCCAGTACGGCATAGTTTACGGTTGGGTTATTAAGTACCACCCTTGCTGATGCCGGACCGCTACAGTCACCGGTCTCCACCAACTCATCCTGAATATAGATGCCATCGCTGCAGGTAAAACCAACCTTGTACCGGGCCTGGCCTACAATAGCGGCGGTAAGCCTTGTCGTGGTTGTTTTTCCGTTGGTGCCGGTAATGGCTATTATGGGTATCCGGCCGGCGGTTGAGTCAGTGTAAGCGGCGGTGAGCTTACCGGTATTTGTTGCGGGTGTTGCCTTCTCGTTATTCACTTCGTTCATGTTGTTATAGTATGCGGTAGGAAGCTACGAAAATACGCACCTTTTATACATCTTGCTCAAAATAACGGAAGTATAATGTTGATGGTGAAATAGCAGGTGATTTTGGCAGGGGGGGGAGGTGGCGGGTGGCGTTGCTCCTCGTTGTGATATTGCGTCCTTTCGGGCTTGGGGGCGGATGGTTTTTGTACGATGGGCGTTGCCGGCCCCACCCCCGGGCCCTCTCCCCAAGTGGAGAGGGGAGGTTGATGTCTTCGCTGTCGCTCAGGAGGTTGTGGTATCGCGCCCTTGCTTGCGCCGGATGGTTTTTGTACGATGGGCGTTGCAGGCCTCACCCCCGGCCCCCCTCCACAAGTGGAGAGGGGAGGTCGATGTCTTCGCTGTCGCTCAGGAGGTTGTGGTATCGCGCCCTTGCTTGCGCCGGATGGTTTTTGTACGATGGGCG
>JACMPD010000093.1 GCA_014377675.1 Taibaiella sp. | reverse complement strand
TTTTCATCGGGCATTAATGCTTCCCCCTGTCCTGGCTTGGCAAAGTGTTATCAGAGTAGCTTAGTAAATAAGGAGTTTTTATATTTGTTAATTGAATTTCGCGTTTTTTTACCGTTAATGAACTATTCCGACCGTTAGTGAAGTTTATTTGGCTTCGGCCTCAGCCGCACACTAATTTACATTCAATTCTTACGCTAACTGCCCGGCTATAAGGGTATTACACACACTTTTTGAACCGCAGCGGCAGGGTAGTTTTTTGTTAACGACTAAAAATTATTACAATGGAAAACAATTTCTCTTCAGTTCCGTACCTGGGTAATTATAATTATAAGTGCAAAGAACAGATGAAGACGCTCTGGCACCAGTTATTTTTAGTGCATCAACTCGGGCGTTATGGTTTTGAAAAAGCGGTAACGCTTGTAGGGGGCAACGACGCTGCATTCCTAAACAGTATAGGTAAGCTGGACTACTACACTATAAAGCATAATATAGAGCGTGAACTTTATTTATTAAGCTACCAGAACGGATAATTATACCCCGCTTGTATCACCGTTGTTTAGCCCTTTGATAACGGGCATCGGGGCATTATCTGCGGTCTCTTTATGCTCCATATCCCTGCTCTTTTTATCAAGTATTATCAGCAGGGCAACAGGCAGGTAAAACAATGCACCTACCTTGTGTGTCTCTATTAGTTCGGAAAAAAAGTTATTAATAAATCCCGCTGCAATGGTCATGGCCAGCCCAACGGTAACGGCACGGTAAAACCTGTCTTTAAACCGGTGATAAACTCTTTGCGCCTTGGCGAAGATGGCGGGGATCAGTAATGCGTAGAGCAGCATGGCAGGCCAGCCCTGCTCTACCAACATATACAAATAATAATTGTGCGTAGTGGATTGCTCCGGGTTACGGCTCACGTAAGTGCGGAAAGATGTAACTGCATAAGGCTTGTAATAATAGTAAAAGCCTCTTGGCCCCACTCCGGTAAATGGGTTCGCCTTGCTCATTCTTATGGCGGCTATCCACCGGTACACGCGCTCCATGCTGCTCATGTCTTTGCCCCTTATAGTGGCTATCATATGCGCCGCGAAATCTTTGTGCATGTAGGTGCTATTATAGTCAGGCCTGAACTCCATAAACCTGTTATTGGGTATCATATAAACCAGCATCAACAGCAGCAAACCATAAAAAGCAGGCATAATAATATTCACCAGCCTGAACCTGATAAAAATGCCGACCACTATACCAAAGAAAACAGCCAGGTATGCCGCCCTTGTCTGGGCGAATATAATGCCCGCTATAAATATAAGTATAATGCCAATAATGCCTCCCCGTATTAAAGGGTTTCTGCCCTTGGTGAGGTGGAAGGCAATAAGCAGTAATGGAAAAAGCATGGAGGTTACTGACGAATAGTCCACATGGTTGTAGTACAGGCTTTGCCCCAGAAACTCAAGTGACATTTGTACTTTATTAAACCTGAAACCCAATGCCGCATGGTGCACCAGTATTATAATTACCGTTAGCAACATGGGTATCATCATCAGCTTAAAGCCCCTGATAAAGTCTTTTTTCTCTGTAAAAATAAAGAGCGGCAGTATGAAATAACACACCATAAGCCACGACTTTGCAAGCAAAAACTTTAAAGAAAAAAACAATACTTTGGAGAAAGCAACTGAAACAATGAGCCAGAAAAACTGCAGCACAGCTATGAAAACAATTTTATCTTTCCACCACCACCTTGGGAGGATAAGCGGATTGCGGGCCCATATAATGATAAACACAATGAGCAATACCCACATCAGCGGCTGGTCTGGCAGCGTAATGGACATGCTGTCACCGGCAAAGTTAATTTGAATAGAGGGCGGTATAGTAGCCAGGAATATCCAGTAGGCAGTTTTCCAGTTTACCCCGGCAAGCGTAAAAAACAGGAAAGCTACCGGGGCGGCTAATACCATGTAATTACCGGTATATCCCCAAAGGATTACGGTAATAAACAGCACTGAAAATGCCGCTACACCAAACCATTTATCTTTTGTAAGAGTAAGCAATGAGCAAGTGATTTTTTGTTGTACCGGGTTATTGCACAGTTATATGTTTTAACGCTGCACAGCGTCAAGCACCCTGTAGTAAGCCATAATAAGGGCAAATAAAACGCTGAAAAATAAACCTAATGCACCCGCCACGCCAAGCACAACCCAGATTGAAGGACCGGTGGGGCCGTTAGGCGGAGTAGCACGGGTAATTACTTTAATGTATTCCATGGCGCTGTTTGACGAAGTCGCAAACTCATTCAGCATAGATATATAGTGGCTGCGGTCAGTTACCAGCTGGTCTTTAATCGATTCTACGTTCTGTATTTCTTCTATAGCCCTTCCGTAGCCCTTCCCGCCGCCTCTTGACTCTCCGTTAGTTATCAATTGCCTGTTGGGGCTCAGCAGGCTGTAAATGCCGTATTTTTCTCTTACAGTAGCAAGGCTATCCGTGAGTACATTAATGGCACTGTCCATTTGTACCAGTTTGTCTTTTATTGAAGTGGATATAGCCGTTTTAGCTGATACAAAGTAGGAACGGTATGTTTCTTCCAGTACTTTAACTGAAGTGTTGACAACATTTGCTGCGGTTACAGAATCGTATGCTATATAAGATACTTCCATATCTTTGTATTCTGAGCGCTTTATATTGAAGTTTTTATTGAAGATACCCATCAGGTAGGCGTGGCCGTTGTCGGTATTGATATCAGCCTTGTACACATCCTGAAACTGGCATTTCCTTATTATAAGGTTACGCACCGTATCAGAGTTGAGCAGGGAGGTTACCCTGTCAATGTCATCATCACCACCGAAATAGTCGACATACCTCGTTTCCCAGCTGCGAAACAGCGTACTGCGGTCGGTATACAACGGGTTGCCCACCAGGAACTTCGCTGTGGCTTTGTATTTATTCTTTTTAACAGCGAAAAAAACGGCACCTACCGCCATTGCCGCCACTGTAACAATAATGATAAGGCGTATCTGTTTTTGTATGGTCCTTATTACATCAAGAAGGTCGAAAGATGGTGTTGACATTATCTTATTTATGTATAAATTAATAAGGCTTAGCGCTCTTTATTCTGCTGCTTTAACGCCGCTTGTTTTATATTATTGCCTTTTTGCATCAGGTGGGTACACTTTCCTTTCTGCTGTTTTTTATGATAGGTTATATTACTGTTTCTCCGGCCTGCATTTTCTCCGCATTTTCCGCGAACTGCAGCGCTTCAGCCATTTCTGATATATTACCATTCATAAAATCATCAAGGTTGTATATAGTCATATTGATGCGGTGGTCAGTAACGCGACCCTGCGGGTAATTGTAGGTGCGTATTTTGGCACTCCTGTCCCCGGTGCTTACCAGGCTTTTACGCCTGTGCGATATTTCATCTTCCTGCTTGCGCACCTGCTCTTCATACAGTTTACTGCGCATCATGTTCGTCGCCTTTTCCCTGTTACCAAGCTGAGACCGTTCGGTCTGGCAGGTAATAACAGTTCCGGTGGGTACGTGGGTAAGTATTACCTTCGTTTCTACCTTGTTTACATTCTGGCCGCCTGCACCACCACTGCGGGCGGTTTCCATTTTCAAGTCGCTGTCTTTTAGTTCAAAGTCAATTTCTTCCGCTTCCGGCATTACCGCTACTGTAGCCGCTGAGGTATGTACCCTGCCGCTGGCTTCGGTTGCAGGCACACGCTGTACGCGGTGTACACCGCTTTCAAATTTCAGCGTGCCATATACGTCTTCACCCTGCACTTCAAGTTGCACTTCCTTGTAGCCGCCTACCGTACCTTCGGTTTCAGTTATCAGTGCTACTTTCCATCCTCTGCGTTCACAATACCGGGTATACATGCGCAACAGGTCACCAGCGAATATGCTTGCTTCATCGCCCCCGGTTCCTGCTCTTATCTCTAAAATCGCGTTCTTTTCATCCTGCGGATCTTTGGGTATAAGTAATGTTCTTATTTCATCTTCAAGTTGTGTTTTTTGCACATCAAGGGTCTCCAGGTCTTCCTTGGCCATGGTACGCAGTTCTTCGTCGCTCTCCGTTTCCAGCACTTCGCGTGCAAACTCGGTACTGTCAAGGCAGGTTCTATATGTTTTGTAAACTAATACAATTTTCTCCAGCTTGCGGTACTCCTTGCTTACCTGCGAAAACCGTGTATTATCAGTCACAATTTCAGGATTGGTAAGCGCTACACCGAGGTCATTAAACCTGGCATTAATGGCTTCCAGTTTGTCAATAATTGAACTCATTTAGTATAAATATAACTGCTCCTACTTTAATGCATTACGCATTTTGTACTTATTGGCAGGGCAGCAAAGATAATATAAAATCGTAGATTTGGTTATTATATAACCAGCAATCATTTTCAGCCGCTGATACGGGCTGTCGGCATTAGCTATTAGGATGGATATTAACAGGAAATGCCCGTACTAAATACGGGCATTTCCTAATATAACAAAAAACATCTCCTAACAATACTCCATTTCTAAATTTACAGAAGAGCGCAAAGCCGATCTGTTTTTTTCAGGCTGGTAGCTACCGTCTTCTTCCCGCACACCTGGAATGTAATTATCGTTGCACTCCGGCGATTCGAAATTCAGGGCTCCGAGGCTTGACTGCTTGCCGCCAATGAATATAACGCTGAAGAAATTTCTGAGATGCTTTGTTATATGTTTCATAGTATAATTTATTTGTTGCCGTGCAGCTGCCTGGAATCTTGTGTGTAGTCTGACTGTTGCCCTGCGGCATTGCTGTCACCGCTATCCTGTGTACGCTCAGGTTGTGTGTTTGGCTCTGCCGATGAATTCTGACGGTCAGCGTCAAGGCTGTCCAGGTCGCGCTCATTGTGCATTATTTCCTGTTCACGGTCTGATTGCTGTTGTTCTGTTTCCGAAGAGTATCCCCCTTCGTTCACATTTTTATCAGTGCCCGCGTTCGTGCGGTTAGCGGCATCCTGCTCCGCACTACGTTGTGGTTGCTGCTCCCGGCTGCTTTGTACAGGCTGGGTGGCATTTGTACTGCCTTCCCTTGCTGGGCTTGCCTGTTGCTTACCTGGCGTATTTGGTTGGTTCTGGGTGCCGCCTAATCCCTGCTGGCCTTCCTGTTGATTTACATTACCTGAATTTTCCATGGTTATTTTGATTTTAGGTCGTGATTTTACAGATAAAGTGTAAACATTATGCCAGTAAACGTTAAACAAAGAAAATTCGGGATCAGAGATGATGTTATGTTGTGAATGATTTAACGACTATATTGAAAAATAATGCTATTTTTGAATGTTGGATTACCGAAAGCATGAATAGAATGTAAAGATTCTCTTCTTGTAATCACCTGATGCATATAATTGTAGATTTTCTATTTGTATGGTTTCCTAACTTTATGTGCGCTCTTGGTTGTTTTTTTTGTACCTTTATTTTTTACCGAATAGTTTTTAATGGAAGAGATTTTTATCTTAATTGCAGAGGATGATGCGGACGACAGATTTTTACTGAATGCCGCTTTTGAGGAAAATGGGTTTAAGGATAGGCTAGAATTTGTAGAAAATGGGGTAGAGTTGCTGGAGTATTTACACAACCTTGCCCAAAGTGAGCATTCCCCAAGAATGCCGAGCTTCATTTTGCTTGATTTGAACATGCCAAAAAAAGATGGAAGGGAAGTATTAAGAGAGATAAAGCAAAGCCAGCACTTCAAAAAAATACCTGTCATTATCTTCAGTACTACTAATAATGAGCAGGAGATGAGGAGATGTTATGAGCTTGGCGCGAATTCTTACATTACAAAACCTAACAGCTTTGAGAATTTAATTAAAACAGTTTCAGTTTTAAGAGGGTATTGGCTCAACACTTCAAAAATTCCATCGTGAAGGGGCATAATTTTTGAAGACTTGAATAATATAAGGGAAATACAAGGGTAAATCCCGCATATTTAATTATTTAATGTTGTTTTAAGCGCCTTTATTTTATATAACGGTGCATAATTAAGTTGTAGTATGGCTGCCGAACGAAAAATACTGATTATTGACGATGAAACCGATTTGTGTCTTTTATTGAAAGATTATTTTACCAGGAAGCAATATGATGTTTCTCTTTCTCATACTTTGGCCGAGGGCGAGGTATTATTAGCTTCTGTAAAACCTGACATTTTATTTCTTGATAATAACCTGCCTGATGGCAATGGCTGGCAACTTGCTCCGGCTTTAGCCTCAAAATTTCCAGCAGTATATATCATCTTAATTAGTGCCTTCCATCCTGATGTGCCTGAAATGCCGTTCATTGACAACTTCAGGATTATTGAGAAGCCGATAAGCCTGCACGACCTTGACAAGCAATTTTCAACTTTTTAGGGACGTGTAGCTGCTTGCAATAAAGGAACATTCCGCCCGCCGCTTTGCGGTAACATTATCCGGACAAACCCGCTCAGTCTCTGATGCGGGTTATGCCGGCGGGCACAGATAGCAGGCGAAAACAATTATAAGTTTTGATGCGGGAGCAGATTAGTTTTCCTGAAACAGCGGAAAACTAATGGTGAAGGTAGTTCCTTGTCCTGGCTTCGAGTTTACTTCAATATTTGCTTTATGAGCCTGCAAAATGTTTAATGTAAAAGTAAGTCCCAATCCTACTCCGTTTCGTTTCTGTGTAAAATACGGTTCAAAAAGGCGGGAGATATTTTCCTCACTTATGCCGCATCCATTATCTTTAATAGTAAGCACGGCATGAGTTTCATTTTCGTGTAGAATTATAGACAACAGCCCTACGTTTTCCTCCATTGCTTCTATAGCATTAATCAGGATATTGAGCAGGGCAAGCTTTAGTTTTTCCCTGTCAGCAAGTATCGCTATCATATTGTCAGGGTAGTTTACATATAGTTGTATGTGTTTCAGTGTAAGCCGGTCAAGGCATATAGAAATTACATCATCAAGTATTGTTTGCAGTGCCTGCTTTTCAAGCGTGTTTTCGGCTGGCCGGCTTGTGTAAAGCAACTCACTGATGAGGTCATTGATACGCTTGCTGTTTCGCTGAATGATATTCATGTATAGCGCCATGCTAT
This sequence comes from Taibaiella sp., assembly GCA_014377675.1. Classification (GTDB taxonomy): domain Bacteria; phylum Bacteroidota; class Bacteroidia; order Chitinophagales; family Chitinophagaceae; genus Flavipsychrobacter. The sequence continues at coordinate 17,817 of JACMPD010000093.1, read as the reverse complement.
CATCTTTGGCATCATGTTGCATTTGCTCAATAGAGAGCGTAATATTATTCAAAGGGTTGCGCACTTCGTGTGCTATAGTGCGAACAAGCCTTCCCGCTGCGGCAAGTTTTTCCCCCTGAAGGTTCGCTTTTTCTATCTTTTTGAGGCTGGTGATGTCATGTATTATTCCCTGCACGTACCCTTTGTTCTCATTATCTTTTGCTGACACCGTAAGGGTACAGCATTTTTTCTCTTTCTCTTTTGTTATAAATGCTACTTCCCAGTCATTTACTTCATACCTGTGCTGCAGGCTTTGTTGCAGAAATTTTTTATGTTGCGCCTGGTCTATCAGGTCACAAAGATTCATGCCCAGTACCTCTTTTGCGGGGTAGCCCAAGAGATTCTTTATAGCATTATTTACATCAATAAAATTAAGCTGGGCATCTGTTACAAAAACTACGTCTTTTGACTTTTCAAATATGGTTCGGTACTTCCTCTCGTTAGCCTTGAGTGCCTGTAGGGTGGCTGCCCTGTCAAGTGCGTACCTTATGCAGCGCTCCATCTTTTCCACATTCAACTCTGTTTTTACCAAGTAGTCTACGGCGCCGTATTCCATAGCCTGTATATCCACAGTATAGTTTCCTTTTCCGGTAAGCAGAACAATAGGGCTTTCGCAGCCCTTCAGTTGCGCCTCCTTCAAAAAGTCAACCCCTGATTTTGCACCAAGGCGGTAGTCTACAAAGTAAAGGTCATAGGGGTTATCTTCCAGTTTACTGATGCCATCTTTATAGCTTGGACTCCATTTTATCTGGAAGGTATTGCCTGATATTGAGCGTATGTATTCGCTGGTTATAATGAAATCATCTTCATCATCATCAACTATTAGTATGTTGGCATTTTTGTAATTTACGGCCATTACGCTGAAGGTTTTGGTTGATCTGAGGGGATGATAAATGTAAAACTGGCACCCTCACCAGGCTGGCTTTCACCGTATATGACCCCGTTGTGGTGCTCCACTATTTTTTTGCAGATAGCCAGTCCGATGCCCGAGCCGGGATATTCTGACTTGCCGTGTAACCGCTGGAAAACTTTAAAAATGCGGGTGGCATATTCCTCTTCAAACCCAATACCATTATCGGTTATTGTAATTTTATAGTACGTAAATTGTTTATTCAGGTCGTATGCAGCAAGACTTTCCGGGGTTAAAGCAGTTGACGTAATGGTAATGAGTGGTGATACGCCGTCACGGTGAAATTTTATTGCGTTACTAATAATATTAGTAAACAATTGCTTCATTTGAGAATGAATACCTGTAATTTCAGGCATTGTGCCACTTATTATCTCCGTGCCCGTTTCTTCTATTACAAGCTCCAGATCGGCCTTTATCTCTCTTAAAGTTACATTCAGGTTTATTTTCTCAAATGGCTGTTCCGTATTAGATATTCTTGAAAAGTCAAGGAGGTCATTAATTAACCGCCTCATATTATCTGCTGATGCCGCCATACGGGTGAGGTACATTGCTCCGTCCCCGGTAAGCACCTCTCCATACTTTTCCATCAGCCTGCTGCTGAAAGTAGTTATTTTCCTTAGCGGTTCCTGCATATCATGGCTGGCAACATAAGCAAATTCCTCAAGTTCCTTATTTGACTGGTATAGTTCCTCTACTTTAAATTTAAGGTGTTCTTCTATATTGCGTTGCTTTGTCACATCCCTCAGGCTGCCTGCACACTTTGTGGGTTTTCCTTCGTTGTTTTTTGTTATTTTGGCAATACAGTGTATTATTTTTACGTGGTTATACGGTGTTACTATTTTAAATTCGATATCTAAGTCAATGTTCGCGATCAACGAATTTTTTATACTGTTTTTCAGGCCCTCCCTGTCGTCAGGGTGAATAAATGAGCTGGCTACGGCATTTGTTATTTCCAGCTTCTTCTCATTTATTTCATAAATATTATATACTCCTGCCGAGCAATATATTTTATCAGGCCCTATCAGCCATTCAAACGTGCCAAAATTTTCTGATTCAAACTGCTCCAGGAACATTTCCTTAGTGTCAAATGTAGAAAAAGGCATGCCCCATTTTGATAAGTCAGGGTGCAGCACTAAATGATACAATTTATCCATTCTTCCTGTTGGCAACTCCACCGGAGCGGCATATAAGTAGAATGGCTTTTCGGTGCCATTTTTGCATTTTATGTTGTATATAATATAATGGGACCTGGCATCGTAGTTGTGCTTTAATGCCTGGAGCTGTAAAGAGAAACGGTATTGCTGCTGCTCTTCAATCAAATCTATGAAACACAAACCATTATCCAGGTCTTCGGCAGAATATCCAAGATAATGTTCGAATGCATTATTGACAAATAACAGCTTCAAATCATCTTCTTGCACAATGGTCACCAAGCCCGGGCCGGAAGCCAAAATATTCCTAAGTAAGCCATCGTTTATTATTGAAACTTCAGATTCCATGAGTGTTTTGTAGTTGCCTGTATATATCCGTATGACCCTATTATTTTGAAAGAACAGAAAGGCTGTTAATATTAATCAATATTAAATTCTTTGAACTGTCTCATTTTATTGTACAAAGTCTTTCTATCAACATTGAGCAGTTTGGCCGCTTTGCTTTTGTTAAAATTAACTTGCTTCAAGGCATTGAGTATTACCTCATACTCGGCATCAAGATTGGCACTTTTCAGTTTATTTTCAAAAGGATTACCAGCCGCTGCTGGCACTGGCTCTTTGGCTGCTACGGCAGGAGCAGGTGATTCAAATTGCAGTTTATAGAAATTGCTTATTTCAAAAGGAAGTGATTTTGCTTCTACCAGTTCCCCATCGGTAAGCAATGTAGCCCGCTTTACTACATTTTTAAGCTCACGCAAGTTACCGTGCCATATGTAGTTGGTAAATATGTTTGTTACTTCTTTTGAAAATCCTTTTACATTTTTTCCCAGTTCGGCATTGGTTACATTCAGGAAGTGATGTGCAAAGAGCATAATATCGCCTGATCTTTCCCGCAGCGACGGTACTTCAATACTGAACTCATTGAAGCGGTGGTAAAGATCTTCCCTGAATTTTCCAGCCCTTGCCGCGTCCCACAGCCTTTCATTACTCGCCACCACTATACGCACATCAATATCAATGTCTTTTATGCCACCTACGCGCCTTATTTTACGCTCCTGTACCACACGGAGCAGCGATACCTGTATTTCATATGAAAGGTTGCCGATCTCATCAAGGAATACCGTCCCTTCATTCGCTACCTCAAGGCTGCCTATCTTCTGATTGAGCGCACCCGTGAATGCACCCTTTTCATGCCCGAATAATTCGCTACCCGCAAGTTCTTTAGATAGCGCCCCGCAGTCAATGGCTACAAATGGCTTGTTAGCTCTTTTGCTTTTGGCATGTATCTGTTGTGCTATTGCTTCCTTGCCGCTTCCGCTTTCACCATAAATGATGACACTGAAATTAGTAGGCGCCACCAGTTCAATTTGCTTTATTATAACTGCAAATTCAGGGCTGTCGCCCATTACATATTGGTTATTGCCTGTCGCTTTTGTTTTAGCTGCGGTAGTGGTCGGGCTACCGCTTTGGGAAGGCTTGGCTACTACACTATCTTTAGGCGTTTCAGACAACGCTTTTTTTATAGTAAGTAATATTTCATCAGGGAATAAAGGCTTGGTAACATAGTCATAGGCGCCTAATTTCATTACTTCCACAGCGTCTTTAACGTCACTATATCCGGTTATTATTATTACGAGTGCCTCGGGGTGCGCTGCTTTTATTTTGCCCAGCAACTCAGTACCGGTCATATCATCAAGCCTGAAATCGCAAAGTACCAGTGATGGTTTGTTTTTCTTCAGCCATTCTGTGGCTTCATTTCCGCTGTTAGCTGTAGCAACGGTGTAGCCGTTACGCGACAAAAACCTGCTGAGTAGCAGGCACATATCATTATCATCATCAACTACAAGAATATTGTACATTTTAAGTGTGCGGTTTGCGTTAAAAGTAATGATAAAATTTTAAATTAGGGTCTGATTAAAAAGGTAATTGGATAGCGAAATTTTACTACTATTTTAGTAAGCTATTTTCCAATAAATGATAACACAAGTACATCCCAAATTACGCCCACACCGCCCTTATCTGTGCTATTGGTATTTGCATTTGCTCCCTGTATTTGGCTATGGTGCGGCGGGCAATATTGTAGCCGTTTGACGAAAGAATGCCCACAAGTTGCTGATCGGTGTATGGCCTTTTCTTGTCCTCAGTGCTAATAGCGTCTTCTATTACTGATTGTATTACCTTATTACTGATAACCTCGCCTTTTTTATCTGCTATACCCTCGCTGAAAAGGTCTTTCAGATAAATTATTCCGAAATGGGTTTCCGCATATTTGTTACTGGTTATTCTTGAAATGGTGGATATGTCCATGCCTGAAAGCTCAGCAACATTTCTTAATACCATTGGTTTTAATAGTCTTATATCTCCTTCAATAAAGTAATCTTTTTGAATTTCAGCAATACATTTCATGATGCGCAACATAGTGTCTTCGCGCTGTTTTACTGAATTGACGAACCATTGGGCTGAGCTGAGTTTGCTCTTTATATATTGGTTGGCTGTTTTATCTTTATTACTTATCTGGTTGGCAAGTTCATCATGCAGGCTCTGGTTAACGAAAACCGACCCTGAGCGGCTTGAATACAGATTAACCTGTATGTTGCCTCCGTAGTTTGTTATTATAAAGTCAGGTATAATTGTATTCTTGGGGTCAAAAGCTGATATTTCATTTACAGGGTGAAATTTCAGTCCGCTGATCAGGCTAAGCACCGCTTTCAGTTCTTCATCATCAATTTTAAGGGCATGGTGTATTTTTTCAAACTGCCTGTGCATCAGGTCGTTGTAGTGGTGTCGCAGCAGGTTAACAGCGCATTTTACCTCAGGGCGCCTGTTATCCATGTATTTAAGCTGCAGCAGCAGGCAGTCCTGTATAGTGCATGACCCTATACCAATTGGTTCAAGGGTCTGTACAATAGTTAGCGCGCGCCTTACGGCACTTTCTTCAACCACCCTTTGGAAGTGGAAGGACATATCGTCAGCCACTTCATCAAGCGGATGATCCATAAAGCCCTCATTATTTAATATGTCAATTACATATTCAGCGTAAATCCTGTCTTCATCACATAGATCAAGCATCTGTAATTGCTGGTGTGCCTCTTCTTTAAACGTCTTTACATTAACTATGGCTGTGTTTGGCGCTACTTCAGAGTCAAAATAGTTTTGATAATCTGATTTATAGTTCGGCATGTCATCATACATTACCTCCTCCCAGTCCTGGTAGTCCTGCATTTCATCCTTCGAAGTTTTGGTGTCTTCGTCTTCATCCTTTTTCTCTATGGTTTCCAGGAACGGGTTTTCTTCCAGTTCATTCTTGATTCTTTGCTCCAGTTCCAGCGTGTTCAAAAAATATAAATTTAAAAGCTGTATCTGCTGCGGTAGAATCTTTAATGTTTGTTTCTGGCTTTGTTGTTGTGTAAGCATAGTGCAGAGGTATTAGGATACCCACGCAATGCAAGGTTGAAGCCAGATTCCATGTTTTGCCTACATATAATTCTATAATTTTATAATTAGCTTGTTGTTAATTAGTTATCAATTAATGCGTGTATTGCTGTTTGGATAAGATAAATTTGTTACATTGTGCTACTGAGGAAATAGTTCTACATACTGTAAATGGGTAAAGCTGATGAAAAAACGAACACTGTTTATCGCGATTGCATTTTGTATTTCATTCTTTATAATGGGAGGCTTCGCGGTTTTTTCAATACATAAATTAAACAGGTTTATTGAATACTCTAACCTGATGGACTATTCAGGGTTTGTAATAGAAAAAATTTATTCCGCCGAAAAAAGCCTGAGAGATATTGACCGTACCGAACGCGGCTATATGATAACGAAAGATGCCATGTTTTTGAGGTATTTGAATAATTCTATTGACAGCCTGCATAGCCATGTATCAGCATTAAAAAAAATAACTGGTGATGATGCCCAGTTGCAAAGAGACATAACCTTGCTCAATGGAAGCATAGCGAACAGAGTGCACGCATTGAGGGAGAATATTGATTATGTGGATACTTGCACGTCCTCACGTTTATCAAAGTATTACTATGACAGCCGGGAACTGATGCTGGACTGCTCAAAAACGCTTAAGAAAATTCATGATGCAGAAAATACTTTAAAAGATAAGCGTTACCGCGATGAAAGAGAATATGAGAAAATTGCCGCAAGATTAGTCATATCAATGGTTATAGCTTTTACTCTTATCTCATTATTTTTATTTGCAATGTTATTAAAGGAGTTAAATGGCAGGGTGCGATATCAGGAAGAATTGCAGGCCAGAATTATAGACCTACAGCATTCGCACGAAGAACTGCAGGAAATAGCATTTGTAGCCTCACATGACCTACAGGAACCTCTGCGGAAAATACAAGTATTCAGTAATATGCTCGTATACCTTAAAGACGACCAGATTGGGGAGAAGCACAGGGGAAACCTGGAAAGAATCAATAAGTCTGCAAGGCGCATGCAGTCTTTAATTACCGATCTGATGAGCCTTACAAGCCTTACGAAAACCAGTGAAGATATGCGCTTAATAGATCTTAATAGGATGTTTCATTATATATTAGGGGAAATGAGTGAAGTGGTAACGGAGAAAGATGCAGTAATAGAAGTAAAATTATTGCCGGGAATAACTGGCATTGACAAACAAATAAAAATATTGTTAACTGCATTAATAGACAATGCGCTAAAGTTCAACCGGCCGGGTGTGAAACCCGTCATCACGGTTACCAATGCCGTAATGATGGGTCACGAATTGAATGACATTAACATTAACCTGAAGCATAAAAAGTTTAATTGTATTTCCATTTCTGATAATGGGATAGGCTTTGAAAAGCAGTTTATGTCTAAAATGTTTCATATTTTCCAACGTTTACACCACGAAAATGCAGGGTATGAAGGCAAAGGTATAGGGCTGGCAATTTGTAGGAGAATTATGGCCAACCATGACGGCTATATAATTGCTACCGGCATTCCTGGTATGGGGGCTACGTTTAAATTATTTTTTCCCTACGAGAGTTAAATAAAAATGGCGCTCAAAACTGCGAGCGCCATTTCATTTAATTATTTTTATATTAAAGCCTGTAGCCTAATTTAAAGCTGAACTGTGAAATGCCACCCATGCCCTGGTTAACTTGATTGAGCATATTAACGTAGGTAAAACCAAATGCCATCTCAACACCCATGTAAAAATGTTTTGTTGGGTTGATGTTCAGAGAGTTGTTGATAGTGACACCCATTAACAACTTGTCATACGTTCCAAAATAAGAACTGCTGTACTGATAATAGTTATAAGAGGTTTCCTGCCCTGCGCCTAACACTAATGAAGGCCCGATTGCATATTTTACTTTCCCCTTGCTTGACGTAGGGTAGAACTTAAGCCCCGGGCATATGTAGGTCATAAAATCGTTTCGGTTTTCTCCGTAGCCACCGTTATAGTTGTTATAGCCATCAAAATTATTAATGTTCAACGATAAGATAAGAGGCAAGGTAAAGGCCACAATACCGCCTTCATCAATTCCTTTTTCAAAGCTGAGCGCAAAACCGACTCCGCTCTCTGTGGCCGCTATTGGCGCAAACGAAAATATGGTACTACCCATATTCATTGTTTTGTGCTCATGATTGCGCCAATGCCTGAGGCCGGGTGGCAGACCATGTCTTTCATTGTTGGAGAACCGCTCTTCGCGGCCGCCTTCGTACTTTATTTTGTCCACTTCGCTCCGCTCAATGGTGTAATCGGGGCCATCAAGGTTAGACCATGCTTTATAGGTAACATTGTCAGCCGTTACGCTGCTGACTTTCGCCTTTATTACATTTCCATTGGTCTGGAATATCCTGTCTTGTGCTCGTGCTGTACCCGCTAAAAGAGCAGGTATTGCTATTGTTAAAAGGGATTGTATGCGCATTTCACTAAGATTTTTTAGAGGCTTATTATTGTGTGTATAAAAGTACTACTGTAAAATTTAAAAACCCGTAATAATATTTAAAACCTGTACCCCATCATAAAACTACCTTGAACTATTGGTTTTACTCCTTGGTTTGCACCACCTATTTTATTTACATAAGTAATGCCCAGCCCCAGGTCGATACCAAGATAAAAGTGCTTTGCCGGATAAATATTTACCGAGTTATTCACTGCTACACCAAGCAAAAATTTATTTTCATAAAGGTAGGTTTTATTTGTATAAGTTGATCGTCTTCCGCCACCAACAACCAACGTCGGCCCTATAGCATACTTCACAGGCCCGTAGCTACCTGAGGGATAAAACTTAACACCAGGCGTAAAATAATACATAGGGTCATTTTTATACCCGTTCTGAGCATTATTTTTTGCCAGGTTAAAAGTAGCTAAGATGGGCAAACGAAAAGCCACAATCCCTGCCCGGTCGATATCCTGCTCGTAGCCTAATGAAAACCCAATACCGTTTTCTGTAAATTGTATCGGCGATAAAGTAACAAGCCTGCTGTCCGGGTAGCCTGCTCTGAGGCGTGGCGGTGGCGCGTCCGTAGTCTGTGCGTAGGCAATACCTGAAACAAGCATCGGTAATGCGGCGGCTATAATTTTATTAAGTATCATGTAGATTTATTAAAACTTGTAACCCATCCTGAAGCCACCCTGAACAAGACCCTTCGTGCCCTGGTTTATATTATCAATGCGGGTAAGATAAGTAAAGCCGAAGCCGAAATCAAGTCCAAGATAGAAGTGCGGTGTTGGCGTTATATTCATGGAGTTATTAAGCATAACACCAAGGTGAAATTTATCTCTTGTCACATATCCATTGTAATATGGGTATACCGAGGTAGTATATTGGTTATAATCCATATCGGTTTGTTGCCCTGCCCCTATAACTAATGAAGGGCCTATAGAATATTTCACAAGCCCATGACTGCTGGTAGGATAAAACTTAATGCCTGGCATAAAATAGTACATGGCGTCTTGCTTATTGCCATTCTGTAAATCGTTGTGCGCCAGGTTAAACGTAGCCATAACGGGCAGCATAAAGGATACAATGCCATCTTTATCAATGCCCTGTTCGTAACCCAAAGAAAAACCAACACCGTTCTCGGTAAACTGAATTGGCGAAACAGATATTATTTTGTTTGGCCTGTAAGTGTGCTGTTGCTTTTGTTCGTCAGCTTCTTCTTTATCTTGGGCAAAAGCAGGTGCTGCAGCAATTAATGGCAGTAACGCGAAAAATAGTTTCTTAAACATGAGTGTGTTTTTTTATTGTCCTTTTATAATGTACATCCACACAGGCAAATGCCGGGTGTTAATGTTTTATCAACTGCTACATTAATTGTGCCAGTCTAGTTGAAATTGTGATTTCCTGCCAAATTTATTTAAAAATAACTGAAAGTGCCGTTAGGCCCGTCAATCACTACTTCCTTTTTATCAGCCTGTTCCACAAACCCTGATATGCACGCATCAATATTAAACGATTTTGATATTTCTATTATGCTTTCGGCAGTTTCTCTATCGGTAAATACCTCCAGCCGCTGCCCCATATTAAATACCTGGTACATCTCTTTCCAGCTGGTGCCGGCAGCCTGCTGTATCATGGTAAATAACGGTGGCACGGGCAATAAATTGTTCTTTACCACTCTTAAAGCTGAAGGGAGGTAGTGGATGCACTTGCTCTGGCCGCCACCGCTGCAATGTATGATACCGTGTATCTTATCAAAATGTTTTTGAAGCAGTTGCAGCACTACCGGCGCATAGGTCCGGGTAGGGGAGAGTATCATTTTGCCTATATCAAGACCGGTCTCAGTAGGGTCAGTTAGGGAATATTTACCATTATAAACTACTTCAGGCGGCAGGTTAGGGTCCACGCTTTCCGGGTAAAGGGAGGCGTATTTGTTATGCAACATTTCATGCCGGGCACTGGTAAGGCCATTGCTGCCCATGCCGCTGTTATAGCCATTTTCGTAAGTAGCCCGCCCGTAACTGGCGAGTGACACCACCACATCGCCTGGTCGCATATTGTCAGTGGTCACCAGTTTACTGCGTTCCATACGGCAGGCCATGGTACCATCAACTATTACAGTGCGCACCACATCACCCACATCAGCAGTTTCGCCACCCATCAGGTGCACTTCAATGCCATATTGGGCCAGCCGGTCAAAATAAGACTGTGTGCCGTTGATGAGGGCTGATATTACTTCACCGGGTACCAGGTGCTTATTTCGGCCAATGGTACTGGAGTAGGTAAATGGACCTGTGGCGCCTACACACAGCATATCATCAATATTCATTACTATGCTATCTATGGCTATACCTTCCCATACGCTCATGTCTCCTGTCTCCTTCCAGTACAGGTAGGCGAGTATCGATTTGGTGCCGGCGCCATCGGCGTGCATCAGGTTACAAAACGCAGGGTCACTGCCCCAGTAGTCGGGGTATATTTTACAAAAAGCGCCCGGAAATAAACCCTTGTCGAGCTTTGCCACCGCCTTGTGTACGTCTTCTTTCTGTGCGGAAACTCCCCGCTGGCTATACCTGTCCAAAAAATATGTGTTTTGGTTGAAACACAAAAATACACATTTTTTGTATGGGCGTGTATTTTACACTTGGTTATTCCGGGGGTAAAATAAATAGGGAATTTGTAATAACCTTATGTCTTATAAATAGAATTGCTGTATAGACCTAGATATTTAGCAAATGGGAAATAGAATAACTATTTTCATTTTCTGAAATGCTGTTGGCAATATTTTATAGCAGTGTAGTTGCTTACACACAATATGCTGTGAAAAAATATACTATATTTGGTGGTGCTGTATATTCAGGCGCACTAACCCCCAAAAGTAGCATACTGTCCTACTATACTGCTGATAGTAAAAAGCAATCAATAAATATTTTGGGTAATAACAGATATCTATTTTAAATTTCAGAGGATTTTAATTGCCAAATCTGTTCATAACATATTTCGGGTCGTAGTATTTTTTATCAATCACAACGTCCTCTATAAATAGATAATCTTTTTCACAAAAATGGACATCGTTGGGGTCAAAATAGCCTGATTGTATTATGTTTATTTTTCGAAGAAGGTCTTTAGTCCAAATATCGCCATTTGCTACTGACGCGTCCTTAATGCATTCATTAAGCTTATTAGTCGCTACATAACTTCCTGTAGTTTTTCGTGCAAATTCATATACGACTCTACTGTCTATTTTTGCAGTTTCTTTTATAGCAGCTACCAGTTCTTCCTGGTTAGTATAATTAACTACCATTGGCTTCCCGAATCTGAAGTTAGGAAAGCCCATGTGATGTTTGTGTACCACCACAGGTATGCCAATCAACATGCTTTCAAAATTTGCCCGGTTTGCACCTTCTCTGAGGGAACACAAAACATGGCACTTTGATTGGTTCAATATTTTGCCAACCTGTTTCTGTGGTATTTCCATAAATAGATCGGCTTTCCCTTCTATGTTATTAATCCTGAGCTGGTTTTCTATCCAGGCTCTGTTTTCACCGACATGTGCTGAGGCTATGATAGCAAATTTTAAATTTCCTGTCCAATGGTTTTTCAGCGCCGAAAGAAGGTAGGGGTACCTCTTAAAAGGTATGAAGTTGGCAATTACACAGAAGTCATATATTTTATCTTCATCTTCTAGCCGGGTAAAATTGTTTTCGTTAACCCAATCGCCTGCACAAAGAGGTACATCAAAGTACCCATGCTTTTTATCCATTGCAATTTCCGCTTCATTTAGTGATTGCACAAAAACCATCGACTTGTTCGAATAAAACTTATAATACATTTGATAAGCGCTTGCCCAGCTAGGTTCTAAAACCAGGTGGTAACGCTGCTGGATTTTATCGAGGTCAAAAAGAAAGGGGAAAGCATTGATTACTTCGCTATAGTTAAGGAGAATAACTCCTTTTTCCTTTTCTGAAATGTATGGTTTAATTACGATGATATTGGACATTAAAAAATTCTTTTGCCCTTCTGCAGAAAATCTTTCATAGACGCTATTAATAAACGTGTCGCTTTTATTGCAGTCTGAAACAGCATATTTGTTCCTTAGAAATCCCATTGCTAAATTAGCGACCAGGCTAGAAATATTAGATTCAAGGAAATCTATTTTGGAAACAGTATTTAGGCAATCTGCGTATTTATTTTCAAAAAGGGATCTGAAAAATTTAAATAGTAACAGAACAGAGAGTAAATCTCTTTTTAATTTTATTAACATAAAAGGGCACATTTTTGTTACGCCGATACAGAGATAGCAGAAAGTATGGCAACAAAATTAAGTAAAATTAATGATGCAATGTTCAGATCCCTATAAATATAATGATTGACAAAAATTATTATATAAATTGGTGTTAAAATGCAGGAATTGTCTTTAGGCTAACGTAAAAAACGGGAATTTTATCCAAATTGCCGTTTGATGTCTTAGCTTTTTTAATTTGCGTTATAAATAAAACCCGAATTTTATTTCCGGGCTAAACTTTCTGTAATTATTGTTTAGTTACAGAATCAAATAACTATATGGCAAATGCCGCATGCCCACTATTCTGGTCAAGCTGCCCCACTTTTATGGCGCCATGTATTTTTGGTTTTGTGGGCTCAATAAAACAATTCACCTTTGCCCCTGATCTTTTAAAAGCCATGAAGAAAACAGTTAAGTGCTTCAGCGGGCATACTATATAATGGTCACTGAAAGTGGAATAAAGTCTTTACTAGTATGTAGGCTTTATTCATTTCCTCAGGCTTGCTGCCGTTATTGGTGAGGGTTGGTTGTATCAGCTTAGCTGGTCGTATTCTGTGTTTTACATGGAGTAGCCTGCGAAACTCCCCTACAGTTGGGCATTCTGCTAATTTTCAAGAATAATTTGATCTCGTAAAATAAATTAAATGACGCTTATGAATGAAAACCTCGCACGAATGCTGTTACTTGTTGATGAAGTATTTGATGTAAAGAACGACCCCGGCCAACTAAACGTTGATGAGGAAGTAATGGAGCGGCTGAAACAGATACACCCGGCTACATTATCAGAATATGATGATGGTAACGGCCCGGCCGCATGGGTTCTCGTGTTGCCTACAACCAAAGCTCTGATGAACGACTTTTTAAAAGGTGTAATTAATGAGCGGCAGCTTGCCGAATTTACATTGCCTTGCGTAAGCTACGATGCCGTGTATCTTTGCTCTGCAATTGTGTTGCCTGAACACCGCCGGAAGGGCATAGCCAAAGACATGTCCGTGAATGCCATAAAAGCTATTATGGAACAGCATGATATTTTATCGCTGTTTTGCTGGCCCTTTACAACTGGCGGTGAGTCACTTGCGCAAAGTATTGCGGGTGAAATGGGCTTGGAATTGTTGCTACTGCGCAAGCCACATGGGAATGTTTTTTAGAAAGAGCAGAAACAGATTGGCTGTTTGGCTTACGGGAGATAACTTTGGCCTCTCGGTGCCCGCCGGTGTTGCGACAGCGAAGGGTAGTATTACAAAATCAGATACCTAACCACATAAAAGCATGAAAAGAGTAGTAGTAACAGGCATGGGTGCGCTGACACCAATAGGGAACGACGTGAATGAATTTTGGTCTAATGCGGTGGCCGGGAAAAGCGGTGCGGCACGCATAACTAAATTTGACCCTACGCTGTTCAAGAATCAGTTTGCCTGCGAGGTAAAAGGTTTTACGCCCGAAAAATACCTGGATAGAAATGAAGTAAAGCGCAGTGACCCCTTTACTCAGTATGCCATATATGTGGCTGCCGAAGCGCTGGCAGATAGCGGTCTTGATATAGCAACCATGGACCCATTTGATATTGGAGTAATATGGGGTTCGGGCCAGGGCGGCATGTCGTCGTTTGAAGAAGAAGTGAAGGCGTTCGCGACAGGTAACGGCACGCCGAGGTTCAGCCCGTTTTTCGTGCCCAGGCTCATCAGCAATATGGCATCAGGGATGATATCTATGAAGTTTGGCCTGATGGGTATCAACTATACGGCGGTATCAGCTTGCGCAACGTCAAACACCGCTATCATGGACGCTTTTAACTACATAAGGTTGGGTAAGGCTAAAGTTTTTGTTACCGGAGGTTCCGAAGCACCAATCACCGAGGCATCAATAGGTGGCTTCGGGTCTATGAAGGCTATGTCAACCCGCAATGATGATCCGCAGGCAGCTTCAAGGCCATTTGATATTGAAAGAGACGGCTTTGTGATGGGGGAAGGTGCGGGAGCCCTTATACTGGAGGAGTATGAACACGCCCGCCGGCGCGGCGCAAGAATTTACGCTGAGCTTACCGGAGCGGCTATGACGGCGGATGCCTACCACATGACCGCCACCCACCCCGAAGGTATAGGGGCGGCAAGAGGTATGCAGCTGGCTATGGCTGAGGCGGGTATAAATGCTGGTGAAATTGATTACCTGAATATGCACGCCACATCGACCCCCGTTGGGGACATAAGTGAAGTGAAAGCCACGGTAAAGGTGTTTGGCGAGTCACCCGCTCGCCTGGCTATAAGCGGCACCAAGTCAATGACCGGCCACCTACTGGGTGCTGCCGGGGCCATAGAAAGTATCTTGTGCATTAAAGCTATTAACACTGGTATTATTCCGCCTACTATTAATACAACCAACATAGACCCCGCCATACCCGCCGGTTTTAACATTGTAACGAAAGAAGCGAGAGCGCAAACGGTGAATGTAGCAATGAACAACACTTTTGGGTTTGGGGGGCATAATTCGATTGTGATATTCAGGAAGATGTAGTTTTTATTTTTATACCAACAAGAAAGGCTTTGCGACTTTTGCAAAGCTTTTCTTACTGGTTGCAGATTTTCATTTCATAATGTATCACTTCAACTCCTCCACTTTAATTTAGCATAAGCGAAAAATATGCAACAATCCCCAATGCTTTTCTTACAGCAGAGGTTTGTGCGGTATAGATGGTCTCGGGTTGGCCCCAGGGTTTATCTGTAATGGTGGTTCTGAGATCGTAAGGCATCACGGCCAGGTTGGCCTTTACGCCTATGTCATACTTTATGTGACTTTTAAAAAAAGAAGTGTCAGTGAAATAGCGGCAAATTATTAGTTGGGCTATGTAGGCAGTACCGCCTATAACCTCGCTTTTTACGGTAGAGTGCATTACATAGTTGCTGCCCGCTTCTTTATAATTATATTCAGCAGTTAGTTCGTGGAATGAAAGAACGCCGTCTCCATTTTTAAAGCCCACAAAGACCGCAGGCTGTAGCACATATTTTCCTAATGGGAAATTGTAGTGGGTGCCAAACACCCATCCGCTGTAACAGTTTAGTGTTCCATTTTTACCGCCTGTGCCTGATGATAACTCGTAAGGATTAATCCCATTGATATAATAGTTCGGTTTCAACGCCTGTAACTTATTGCGATAGGCTAAAAAATTTACATCGATCGAATAGCCGGCCCTGTCAATATCAAAACCGAACCTGTTTTTCCAGGTAAATGACAGTATTCGGGAGGTGGTATTTACAGAAAACCCAAAGAATGCACCGTTGAGGCCTCCCGCCGTGCTGCTATATAACTTGTCCGCCCCGTTGGAAAGCGCATCGAATGCGTTGGTTGTGGAAGAAGGCGCAAACCCTACCGCAAATAAATCAGGTAAGCCCACACTCCACCTGTGCAGGAAGGTGCCAACCTTGGTACGTTCACTTATTGTTACGGAGTCAACGGGTGGTTGTTGCGCATCTGCTGCCAATGAAACCAATAAAGCGCACGATAGTAATATCTTTATCATTTCAGGTAAATATGAAGCGTGTCAAAAAGCCGGACGCTATCTTCAAGCACAACATTTATAGCGAAGGAATAACTGCCTGGTGCCTTTGGCGGGTGCATTAGTACCAGCCAACTGGTGGATGTAAGTGTATCCTGATCATTAGCCCGGCCATGAAAATCAAAAGCGGGATAGAGATAACTATTTCCCAGGCCAGTCAGTTCATAGCTGACAGTATCCTTTAATAAATTAAAATACTCGTTGAGCAGTGTGCCAGCCGGGTGTATAGTATCATAATCATTAAGAATAGTAATGGATATACGCTGAGGGCGATTTGATACATTGTAATTGTTCTCGGTTTCCACATCACTGCCATCGTCATGCCCGGTAATAAGACCCAGTTGTGTCATGGTAATGGCGTAAGCTTTTGCAGGCAGGGTATCTGCTGAAGACACCCGGGGTGTTCTGCCTGAGTTATTGGCATGGCTGAATTGAAAACCAATAATTGACGAAGTATATGTGCGGTGCTTTGTACACGCCGTTAGCAAAACGACCAGCAGCAATATGGTTAGGGTATAAAATCGGTTAACGCGCATAAGAAATTTAATGCTTTGACAGGGGTAAGCATGGAAACGATAAATGTGGGTGGAATATTGTGTTGGATTAGATTTATTTGTGGAGGGTATTCCAGAGTTTGGTGCGGTTTTTTGATGCAATTCGCTATCTATAAACATCCTGCCGATCATCAACGTCAAAAATAAATAATGTCAAAATTTTGTCTTCAATAACCGTTAGGTCTCGGCGTTTTTTCAAGGGCAAGAATTGCCATTTTGACTTTATCGAAATAAATTTTTGGCAGCTTTAATATTTGCTTTTTTGCTGTATTTTTTATAATACTGTATAGCTCACTGCGCCGATTTTTGTTTATTTTCGGTAGCCGCAAAAAAATCACGGGCTTCAATTCCTTTTTCAGAACTGCGTTTGAAAATTTTTTTTAAATCACTAATATCCTGAAGAAGGTTAAGGTATTCTTCCTCTGAGATGATGCGATATTTTTTGTTATCGATTTTTACAGATGTGACAGTCATTTTTATTAATTTACCTTTCCAAGGGTATGAAATTGCAATGAAAAAAAATCAGCGTGTACGTCAAACTATGTGGCAAGACTAGGATTACTTTTAAATAGAAAAAGGCACTCCGTTAGAAGTGGAAATTGTGGATTTTTCCTAGATTGTGCTAGCAATTTTTTATAATGCAATATGTTTATTTAATAATTTTAACTTATATTTGCCCATGCCACGCAAAAACCCTCCCCAGGTAAATAAATACATAGATCTGCTCACCGACTTTGGCTTCAAACGCATCTTTGGTAGTGAACCCAACAAAGACCTGCTCATTGATTTACTCAATAGTGTACTGAGCGGCCGCAAGCATATTGTATCACTTGAATACAACAAGAACGAACATACGGCTGATTCTAATGAGGAAGGCTCAGCTATTTTCGATCTGTCGTGCACCGGTGAAGATGGGGAAAAGTTTATTATAGAGGTACAGCGGGGCAGGCAGGGTAACTTTAAGCAGCGGGCTATTTTTTATACCAGTGTTTTGGCCGCGGCTCAGGCCCCCAAGGGTAACCGTAAAGGTTGGGCATACCAGTTGCCAGAGATATACTTCATAGCGCTGCTGGAGGATTTTTCGGTTGATGCAAATAGTGATGGCCGCTATGTGCAGGATATTTGCTTGGCCAACAGGAATACAGGTACGGTATTCTATGAAGGATTGAGCTATATATTCCTGGAACTTGTTAACTTTGCAATGAGGGAGGATGAGTTAAAGAGTGACTTAGACAAATGGCTATATGTACTTAAAAATATTAGCCGGATGGACAAGATGCCACTTTTCACTCGCAAAACCATTTTTGAAAAAGTATTCAGCATAGCTGAATATGTAAATATGTCTAAGGAGGAAAAGACCATGTACAACTCAGCACTAAAACGCAAATGGGACAACCAGAATGTACTCGATTATGC
>JACMPD010000092.1 GCA_014377675.1 Taibaiella sp. | reverse complement strand
TTTTATAGGGCTGTTTGTAGTTATGGCCGGCCGCGGTGGTTGGCAGCACACGGGGTAGAATGTCAGTACCTTGTACCGTGGCCACCTCCGTAGTGGCTGATCCGTTGGTGTGGCTATTTAAATAGGTCGAGTCAGTGCTTTGTGTTTTTGTCACGGGTGGTTTTGTTCCCGTCTTCTTCGGTTCACTTGCTTTCTGGTACTGTGCCAGTATGCGGACTAATGAGGCCAGCATCTTCATTCTTTTTTCCGCCGGAAGGAGTTCCATTTCAGCTGATATTGACAATATCTGCCGGCCTATAATTTCATGGGTAGTAGTGATGATGTCTTTTTCAGCGAGTTGTTTTGCCTGTAATTTTTCAGTCGCTATTTCCTGTAGGGCGGTAAAGTAATCAAGATAGTCGTTGTAGCATTCGAGGTAGTCGGCGGCAGTTTTTTTAGCTATCAAAAACTCGAGGTATTCTTTTAAGATCCGGCAAATAAACCTGTTTTCTTCGTCAGTAAGGTTTGCTTTTGATAAGTATGCCTCGTAACCCTGAATAAATGTGAACAGAAGGCCGCCGGTCTCGCACATAAGATCACATATAAATTTGAATATGGTGAGTGCCCGTTCGGTATCAGCAAACGTTTTCGCTTTTACATTATTCAGGTAGAGTTTGAATGCAAATTTGTTGAAAGTAAGATTGGCAGTTTGGATGAAATGGTTAATATCTGGTTGGATAGACATGATATTTGTATTTTTTTAGACAAATTTACAGGAAACAACTTTTAATTTCCAAATATTTGAACCAAAAATTTCTAATTATTTAGGAATTCCAAGTAATTTTTGACCATCATCATTGCATTTTTGGCATATGATGAAGTCGGAAATTGTTTTGTGAAGTATGATTTTGCCGAATAGCACTATTTTTACAACAAATGACACCGGAACTGTACATGAGTCGCTGCCTTGAGCTGGCGCAAAAGGCCAAAGGAATGACTGCGCCTAACCCCATGGTGGGGGCAGTGCTGGTGTGTGAGGGCCGCATAATAGGGGAGGGCTGGCACCGGCAGTATGGCGGTAACCATGCCGAAGTGAATTGCCTTGATAATGTCAATGATTCTGACCGTCACCTCGTGCCGCAAAGCACCATGTATGTAAGCCTGGAGCCATGCGCGCATTTTGGCAAGACCCCGCCATGCGCCATCCGCCTGGTACAGGAGGGAATAAAGAAAGTAGTAATAGCCAATACTGACCCCTATAAGCTGGTGAGCGGCAGGGGCATATCCATATTAAAGGAGGCAGGTATTGAAGTGGAAACAGGCATTGGCTCCCTGGAAGGGGCGTGGGTGAACAGGCGTTTTTTTTGCGTACATCAACACAGCAGACCTTATATAATACTCAAGTGGGCGCAAACCCAGGATGGCTACTTTGCCCCCGCTGACAGGAGCCGGTTCCAAATAACCAACGGCCACAGCGGCCGGCTGTTGCACAGGTGGCGTACAGAAGAAGGTGCCATACTGGTTGGGACTACCACGGCTATAAATGATAACCCGCGGCTAACAGCCCGCAAGTGGCAGGGCCCGCAGCCGTTACGGCTTTTTATTGATCGTAACCTGGCGGTGCCCACTTCGCATCACCTTTCAGATGATACTGTACCTACCTGGGTGCTGAACGAAAAGCGAAGCGGACAGGCAGGTAATAACCGCTTTATTCAAATAAACCTAAATGACAATTTTTTGCCGCAACTGCTGCTGCACCTTAATGAGCATAAAATACTATCAATGATAGTGGAAGGTGGCGCAGCGCTGCTGCACAGCTTTATTACTGCCGGTCTTTGGGATGAGGCCCGTGTATTTACCGGCGCGGTAACATTGGGGCAGGGCATATCCGCACCGGTGTTAGTAAATGGTCAACATGCTTTCGCCACCATGTTGGGCGCTGACAGGCTTGATGTATTTACAAACAGGGTGAGCGGCGCTTATGTAGCGGGGTGTGAGTTGTAAAGACTCTACTTATAAATTTCTCACAATCCTTCCACAAGCTATGCTTATTTTTGCGGCTACATGTTCTATCTAATTGCCACCATATTGCTGAATGTGGTTATTTCGGCCATTTTCAAAGTATTTCCACGGTTTAAGATTGACGCGCTGCAGGCAATAGTAGTCAACTATTGCGTGTGCGTGGTTACGGGCAGTTTGTTTATAGGCAGGTTGCCGTTTCGTGCCTCAGCGGTAGGGGAGCCTTGGTTTTTGTGGGCGCTGCTCATGGGCGCTTCGTTTATTTCCATATTTAACCTTATTGCTTACTGTACCCGAACCGATGGCATTACCACTACTACAATAGCTAACAAGCTGTCACTGGTTATCCCGGTTGTTTTTTCGGTTTTCCTGTTTCATGAGCCTTTTGGGTGGGGCAAGGCCGCTGGTGTGCTGCTGGCTTTTCCGGCAGTGTACCTCACCACAAGGGTAAAAGAAGATAACGGGAAAATGCAGCGCCTGTTTTTTCCTGTACTGCTTTTCGTCGGCAGCGGGTTGCTGGATACGGTGGTGAACTATGTGCAGCACAACCTGCTGGCGGGTGATGAGCTACAGGCGACATTTACAATCTACTGCTTTGCGGTTGCTGGTGTTATTGGTATATTGTTCCTCTCTATAATGGTAATGATGGGTAAGGTGCAGCTGCACGCCCGCAATATTATAGCGGGTATATGTGTGGGTATCCCCAATTACTTTTCTATTTATTTCCTCATCCGTGCGCTCAACAGCAATTTGCTTACCAGTTCGGCTGCCATACCGGTCATTAATATTGGTGTACTGGTGGCGTCAACAGTAACGGCGCTCATCGTTTTCAGGGAGAAAGTAAATGCGCAACGGATTATCGGGCTGGTACTTTCTATTGTGGCGATATTGCTGATCACTTATGCTGAGCTGAAAAAGTAATGGAGGAAGTACTCAGATATAAAACGATAGCCGGCCCGGGTACGGGCGATTTCCGGGACAGGGGTAGCAAGTTTCTGGCCTATGCGTGGCCGGTAAGTACGGTGCAGGAGATAAAAGAAAAACTACAGGGCCTGAAGAAAGAGCACCCAAAAGCGGTGCACCATTGCCTGGCCTGGCGGCTGGGCACTGATGGGGCAGCATACCGGGCGAGCGATGATGGTGAGCCCTCAGGCAGTGCCGGCAAGCCAATGCTGGGGCAGATTGACAGCATGGGGTTAACCAATGTAATGGTAGTTGTGGTGCGGTATTTCGGGGGTACACTGCTGGGGGTGCCGGGCCTTATTAATGCATACAGAACCGCTGCCGCACTGGCGTTGGAGCCGCTGGCGACTGTTGAGAAATGGATTGAAGAAATATATTCTGTTTCCTTTGACTACCCTGTAATGGGTGAAGTGCTGTACCTGCTGAAACAGAATGAAGTGACCATCTACGCGCAGGAGCTGCAGCTTTTTTGTGTAATAAAAGCGGGTATACCTAAAAAAAACGTTCAGGCCTGCATCAGCAAGCTGGAAGAAATAAGGGGTGTGAAGCCTGAAAAGGAGAAGGCCCATTGACAGCGGAAAAAAATACACTGCTGATAAAAGCCGAGGCATTGCGGCTCGGCTTTACCGGCTGCGGGATAGCAAAAGCTGAAGAGCTGACGGAAGATGCCCGGCGGCTGGAAGCCTGGCTGAACCAGGGACACCAGGCAGGCATGAGCTACATGGAGCGCAACTTTGACCTGCGCACCGACCCACGGAAACTGGTGCCGGGCGCTAAAAGCGTTATCACCATGTTGCTGAACTATTATCCTGAAGAAGTACAAAATGCTGATGCCCCCAGAATAGCGAAGTATGCCTGGGGTACCGACTATCATTATGTAATAAGGGACAAGCTGAACCAATTGATCAGCTTTGTAAATGACAATATTGGTGCGGTAAGCGGGCGCGGTTTTGTGGACAGCGCACCCGTGTTGGAGCGAAGCTGGGCCGTGAGGAGCGGGCTGGGCTGGATAGGGAAAAACGGCAACCTGCTGAACCGGCAAAGCGGTTCTTTTTTCTTTATAGCCACATTGGTGAGCGATCTTGACCTTGTTTTTGACGCTCCCTTTGCCACCGGCCACTGCGGTACGTGCACCCGTTGCATTGTCGCCTGCCCCACGGAGGCTATTGTGTCGCCGGCTGTTATTGATGCGGGCAAGTGCATCTCTTACCTCACCATAGAGCTGAAAGACGCGCTGATACCCAACGAATTTCATGACAAAATGGAAGGCTGGATGTTTGGCTGCGATATATGCCAGGATGTGTGCCCCTGGAACCGCTTTTCGCACCCGCACCACGAGCCGGCCTTTACACCCATACAGGAAATACTGAACTTTTCCCTCGCTGAATGGGCCGGTATTTCAGAAGAACACTTCAACAAAGTATTTAAGAACTCCCCGCTGAAACGGTCAAAGTGGAAGGGGGTATTAAGGAATGTGGGGGTTATTAATACAACAAACCGAAACAGTAATGGCAGTACATAGGGAAGTTAAAAAGGCAATGAATAAGGACTGGTAAAATGCTTTTCTTCATTTTACTTTCTACTCTAACACCATATTTTTTAAAGTGGTGGGGCCGTTAATCATGGGGCCGAAACTGGTAACATTACGGGCAGGGGCCGAGTTTCGTCCTCATTTTGTAATTGATCCGTTATGGAGGAAAGACTTGATCGCTTGTTTGTGTTTTCCGCTAACTTTCAACCTTTCATAATATATTAGTCTAAATGATCAAACATATCCTGCAAATCTAATGAAAAACCTTCCAGTACAGCGGAGTGCACTACATTACCAGCAACCATAAGCCGGGAAGGAACGTATCTGCCGTTTACAAGTGTGTAAACAAGGAACGTTTTATCTTGCGGGGAGACCACCCAATATTCTTTTATGCCTGCTTCTTCATATATTTCATATTTGTTCTTCAGCTCAACTACATTATTGCTGGGCGATAGTATTTCAACAACGATGTCAGGCGCACCAAGACAGCCCTTAAAATCGAGGATGGATTTATTGCATATTACAGAAATATCGGGCTGCACGACGGTAATAATATCATTATCATCTTTCGACTTTCTGGGCAGGCGTACATCAAATGGCGCAGAGTATACGTTACATTGTTTCCCTTTCAGATAGTTCCCGATGGCCAAAAAAAGGTAACCCGATATTTCCTGGTGCATCCGGTCGGGGCGGCTCATCTTAAAAATCTTTCCTTTTATTAACTCCACACGTTCCTCAAACTGCCATTTGAGGTAGTCGGCATAAGAATAGATTTTACTAAGGTCAAGTTCTTCAAGGGTCATAGTATATGTTTTTGTAAAATTAAGGTATAAAGGCTTTGTTTCGTAGTTCCTCTATGTTCGGCGTAGGTTCTACCTACGGCGGGCACGGTGGCCGGTTTCCGACCGGCATACTGCGTCTACTTATTCTTCCCCGGCAACATAGGTACAAACGAAAAGTTGCCGGTATTTTCTTCATGTATTTTGCCTTGTGCGTCCTTGGTTATTTTCAGCATTTTCTGGGCATTGCCTTCGCCCACGGGCACTACGAATATGCCGCCTGGCTTTAGTTGCTCCACGAGTTTGGGAGGGATGTAGGGGGCTGCCGCGGTGACTATTATTTTGTCAAAAGGGCCGTATGAGGGCAGGCCCTCATAGCCATCACCGTAGAAGCGTTTTATGTTGGGGTATTCTTTCAGAAAAAAATACTGGGCTACATGATCATATAAAACACGCTGCCGCTCAATAGTAAACAGTGTAACGCCGAGCTTTGCCAACACACAGGCCTGGTAGGCGCTGCCGGTACCTATTTCAAGTACTTTATCAAATTTCTTTATCTGCAGCAGTTGGGTCTGGTGCGCTACGGTAAAGGGCTGTGATATGGTTTGGTCAGCACTAATTGGGAATGCCCTGTCTTCATAAGCCTGGCGCTCAAACGCGGGATCAAGGAAAAAATGGCGGGGTATGGTGTTAATGGCGTCGAGTACTTTTTCATCGGTAATGCCTTTGTCTCTTAATATCTGCACCAGTTGCTTTCTTAATCCTTTATGCAGGTAACTATCTTCTCTGGGCTTGCTTTGCAACATGCCGTAAAGTTAAAAAAACTTTCCGCGGATTTGGCGGATGATTTACTGTTTTGTGAGCGCGGTGCCTCCAATATTTTCAAGTATTATATTGCTTATCTCCTGTGCACGGTTGTATACCATTATATGGGTGCCGCCCTGTAGCCAAAAGGTGGGCCGCACACCGGCGGCGGGTATTATATCGTCATCGGTGCCATGTATATGTAGTATGTTTGGCTCCGTTGTTTCCTTTCGCCAATGCTGCATGGTGCTCAACGCCCATTTCATAAACCCGCCATCGGAATCCTTTATTATTTGCTTCATAAGCTCTTTCTCTTCGGTGGTTTTTGCGCCAAACCGCTCTAGGAGCGGCGGCAATGGCTGCGTATAGAACCATGACGGCATCAGGGAGATAAGTGCGGAAAACAAAGTGTTATATTGGGGTAATTCACCGCGGTTTTTAGCGCTTGATATAATTATTATTTTCCTTGTTGGTAGTAGTCGCCCTATTTCTACCGCCATCATGCCGCCAAAAGAAAGCCCCATTACCAGGGGGGCAGGGTCTTTTATTTGTACGGCCAGTTTGGCGGCATAGCTTTCCATGGTATCGTTGCCACTGTGTGGCACCCACGGTATATGCACCAGTTTGTAACCGGGTATAGTAAGCTTGCGGAATATTCGCTCATCAGCACCAAGGCCGCTGAGGCAGTATATGTTTTGCATGGTCTGCAATGTTAGGGAAATTTATTTATGTGGAGGAGCACATAGGTTCGGCTGTAATTTTTTCTTATTTGCCAGGCAGGCAACGCCACCACGCATGCACAATTCTGTAGCTGCGGGTCTATAATCTGCCTTGTGATAGTATCTTCGCTGAAATTTTAAGCAATGGACCGCCAGATAAAGTCTGCACTTATTTCAGTTTTTTATAAAGACGGCCTTGAGCCGGTAATCCGTAAGCTGCACAGCCTTGGAGTTACTATTTATTCCACAGGCGGCACACAGGCCTATATTGAGCAGGCGGGCATACCATGTATTGGGGTTGAAGATGTAACGGGCTATCCTTCAATACTGGGCGGCAGAGTAAAGACGCTGCACCCTAAAGTTTTCGGGGGCATACTGGCGCGCCGCGGCCTGGAAACCGATATGGAGCAGGTAAGCGAATTTGAAATACCGCTTATAGACCTGGTGATAGTGGATTTGTATCCCTTTGTAGAAACGGTGGCATTAGGTGCGGATGAGGCAACGATTATAGAGAAAATTGATATTGGCGGGGTTTCTTTGATTCGCGCCGCGGCGAAGAACTTCGCTGACGTTTGTATTATCGCTTCTACAAACCATTATAGCCAGCTACTCAATGTGCTGAACGCCGGCGAGGGAACAACCACCCTCGAAGAAAGAAAATCATTCGCTTCGCTGGCCTTTGCTGAATGCGCGCATTATGATGTATCCATATCGGCTTATTTTAAAGCACATGTGAGTCACAGCAGTTTCCAGTTATCGCACAACAACCGGCAGGAACTGAGGTATGGCGAAAACCCCCATCAGGCCGCAGAGTTTTATGGCCATTTAGGTGAGTTGTTTACCAAACTGAACGGGAAAGAACTTTCCTATAACAACCTTGTTGACGTAGATGCCGCCATACAGATAATGGCGGAGTTCAGGGGGACAGCGTTCGCCATCATTAAGCATACCAATGTATGCGGTGTGGCCGAACGGGAGAATGTGAACCTCGCCTGGGAGGCAGCGCTTGCGGGTGACCCAGAAAGTGCTTTTGGTGGTGTGCTGATTACCAATAAGCCAATAACCGTGGAAGTAGCGGCCAAAATAAATACGCTGTTTTTTGAGGTATTGATAGCGCCTGACTTTGAAGACGATGCTCTGGCACTTTTGAAAAGCAAGAAAAACAGGATACTGCTGCACCAGTTAAAACCTTTCTTCCCGGTGAAAGAATACAAACGCATACTAAATGGAGTGCTTGTTCAGGACTCTGATACGCAAAACTTCGCGGAGTGGAAAGAGGTAGGTGCGCGTGCCTGCACTGATGATGAAGAAAAGGATTTGATTTTTGCTAATATAGTGTGCAAGCATCTGAAATCAAACGCTATAGCTATTGTAAAGGACAGCATGTTGATAGGCAAGGGTTGCGGC
>JACMPD010000091.1 GCA_014377675.1 Taibaiella sp. | reverse complement strand
TAGCAAAATTGCCACCCCCCACCGTTTTGATAAACATAAAAATAAAGAAATAAATATTTTGTAAAAAACTGAAAAAGAAGACTCTAAAAATCTAAATTGTAAAATACAATGCTTGCCAAAAATTAGTCGGACAATAGTGGTTGAATACAAACAACGTGTGAAAATGGAAGCGGCAAAAAAGGACTTTGAAGTAAGTGCAAAAAATATAAATGAAGTAATGTACGATGTAGGTTACACTGATACCAAAGCATTCCGCACTACATTTAAAAAAATAACAGGCTTGCTGCCGGTTGCTTATAAAAACAAGTACAACAGGCAGGCGTTCCATAAAGTAAACTAAGTGGCTCAGCTTGTCTGATGAATGTACTGGGCTGCATAGCGCCCGTTGAGCGCAATCAGTTCTTCATGTGTGCCCTGTTCAGCAATAACACCATTGTCAAGCATTAGTATTTTGTCAAATGTCCATGATGGAAATACCCGGTGGGTAATGACTATTGCTGTTTTCCCAATCAGGAATTGTGCGAGGTTGCCGAGTATTTTCTTTTCGGTGTTGGTGTCAACTGCAGAGAGGCACTCATCTAAAATAAGTACAGGACTGTTTTTTATCAATGCTCTCGCCAGTACCATCCTTTGTTTCTGTCCGCCGCTGAGCATTACGCCGCGCTCACCTATAATTGTATCATACCCTTTTGGCATTGCCATTATATCTGTGTCAAGGTCAGCCATTACTGCAGCATTTTCTACGTCATCTGCCGTGGCGTTATCCTTGCCGAATTTAATATTATTGAAGATGGTATCAGAGAAAAGATAAGCTTCCTGGGGTGTATAGGCTATCTGCCTGCGTAATGCGGTAACATCAAACTCTTTTATATTGGTCCCGTCCATTTCTAAAGCGCCCTGTTGCGGATCATACATTCTCAAAAGCAGGTGCGCAAGTGTTGACTTGCCGGAGCCGGTTTTACCTGTAATGGCAATTTTTTGTCCCGGTTCTATGTTGAAGTTGAAATTTTTAAGCGCTGTAATACCGGTGTGAGGGTAGGTAAAAGTGACATTGCAAAAATTAACTTTTCCGTTCAATGTGTGGGTCAGCGCACCGGGGAGTGATGAAATTTCAGGTTTTGTCAGCAGGAACTCATCTATTCTTTTTTGGGATGCGCCTGCACGCTGGGTCATGCTGGCTACCATGCCAATAGAAGAAATAGGAAACATGAGCAGGTTGATATAAATAACGAATTCGGCAATGTTTCCCGTGGTTATTTGCCCATGTATGGCAAAGTAGCCGCCAATAAGCACTGTGCACAACATACTCAGCCCTATAAAAAGGTTCATTGCCGGGAAATATATAGCTTCCGTCAGTGACAGGTTAATGGAACTTTTGCGGTACTCTTCAGAATTTACATTAAAGAACCGCATCATGTTTTTTTCCTGTACAAATGACTTGATTACCCTGATGCCTGAAAATGATTCCTGCGCTGTAGTGGTAAGGCCGGAAAGCTGCGCCTGGATTTTACCACTTTTTTTGTAAATTATTCTGTTAACGAAATAAATAGAGGTGGCCAGAAAGGGCAGGGGGGCGATGACGCAAAGGGTAAGCATTACGTTTACGTTCAGCATACCCCAGATACTCATCCCTGTAAGCACCAGCATATTGGTGAAGTACATGATTGATGGCCCGGTGTACATACGCACCCGTGATACATCTTCAGAGATCCGGTTCATCAGATCTCCTGTAAAATTAGCCTTGAAGAAGTGGGTGTGCAGCTGCTGGTAATGATTATAAATTTCATTCTTCTGGTCATATTCTATATGCCTTGACATAACTATTATCGTCTGCCTCATCAGGAACATAAATATACCTCTGAGTAATGCGAGGACCAGCAAAACAATACCGCTCCACAGCACCAGGCCAAGTATCTGCGACCTCATGGCACCAGCTATATGCATGTCTGCCACCAGCTTGTAGCTGGTCA
Organism: Taibaiella sp.; assembly: GCA_014377675.1. Lineage (GTDB taxonomy): Bacteria > Bacteroidota > Bacteroidia > Chitinophagales > Chitinophagaceae > Flavipsychrobacter. Next base: position 6,245 of record JACMPD010000091.1, on the reverse strand, counting down.
TATCATCCCGCATTTCATCTAAAACGTTACGCACCAGCATGGGCGGCATTACCGCGAAGCGGTTGGAAATAGCTACAAAAAGCAGCCCAAGCATCAGCCGCCATTTATATTTAAGGAAATATTTATTGATCGAACGTAGGTTCTTCATGCAGGGCGCAAAGGTCGGGATTATAGCCTTCAGAACAATAATTTTTTGCCCTTATCGTTCCTCGCTATTTTTGTTACTAATTATCACACTTTTTTAATCGTCAGCACATGAAAGTAGCAATAGTAGGCGCAACCGGGCTGGTTGGCAGTAAAATGTTGCAGGTATTGGAAGAGCGTAATTTTCCGGTATCCCAGCTCATACCGGTAGCATCAGAACGCTCAACCGGAAAAAGTGTTACGTTTAAAGGAAAGGATTACCCTGTTGTTTCGGTGGCTGCGGCTATAGCTATGCAACCCGCTGTCGCGCTTTTTTCCGCTGGTGGCGAACCTTCTCTCGAATTAGCACCCTTATTTGCAGCAGCTGGTTGCAGGGTTATTGATAATTCTTCGGCCTGGCGTATGCACAATGATATAAAGCTGGTGGTACCTGAGGTTAACGGCCACGTGCTTTCTGCCAATGATATGATCATTGCCAACCCGAACTGCTCTACCATTCAGATGGTAATGGTATTACAGCCATTGCATAAAAAATATGGCATAAAAAGAGTAGTGGTCAGCACCTATCAGTCGGTATCAGGTACAGGTATGAAGGCAGTTGAAGAGCTTATGGCTCAGCGCAACGGGCAGGAGAGCAACAGCGTATACCCACACCGCATTGACTTAAATGTTATTCCTCAAATTGATGTGTTTCAGGATAACGGCTACACGAAGGAGGAAATGAAGATGACATTAGAGACGTGCAAGATAATGGGCGATGACACCATTAAAGTAACAGCTACAACGGTAAGGGTACCCGTGACGGCCGGCCACAGCGAAAGTGTGAATATTGAATTTGAAACAGATTTTTACGAATCAGATATAAAAGAGATTTTATCAAATACGTCAGGTATTGTAGTTGTGGACAACCCGGCCATGAACGCGTACCCCATGCCAATAGATGCTGAAGGGAAAGATGAAGTTTTCGTAGGCAGAATAAGGCGTGATTATTCACAAGCCAAGACGCTGAACTGCTGGATAGTAGCCGACAACCTGCGCAAGGGTGCCGCCACCAATGCTGTTCAGATAGCTAAATACCTCCATAATCAGGGTTGGATTTAAGGCGCGCAAAGATTATGGTAAAATGTTAATGGGAGATCCTAATATTATATGGGCGTACAGTTCGTCAATTTCTTTATTGGTAATGGCTATGCAGCCCCATGTCCAGTCTTCTGAAATGGTATCTTCAGCGGGGTCTTCGTCACCATTCATTGTCCCATGAATTTTTATGTCACCACCAGGCGATTTTCCGAGGCTGCTCGCATATTTACGGTCTGCGTCATTGGGGTATGATATAGCTAAACTTTTATGTGCAACACTAAATGGGTTTTCCCCATTTATATAGTATATACCCTCAGGTGTTTTCAGATCGCCTTTAACATGCTTTGGCCCCACTGGTTGGGTTCCTAATGCAATTCTATAGACTTTTAGCAGTTTTTTTTTGTTGAAAACATACATGTGGTGAAAGCGTTTCACGACAACAATACTATCTACCGGCTCCGTTAATGTTTTCTTATGAAAAGGTTGTTTCTTTAAGTTGGAAACATTGACGCTATCATCATCAACGACTTCCGATTTTTTATTATTCGTTGGTTGGCTATTTGACTGTTTAAAAGCAGCGCTGTTCTCTTCTTGAGCCTTACATGCAGTGGAATTTAATGCGATTAGTAAAGCTGTGATTATGTATAATCTTGTTGAGTACTGATTCTTTAGCCTCATATTATTTAATTGCGGCTGCAAATTTACTAAAACAAAAGCTACCTATTTTACCACTGGGCTTAAAATATCGTCGCTCACCGAAGTATTTATAGTCAATTTACTAAAATAAATTTTTCCTTCATTCGTGGTAACAGTCATAGGTATTGTGATGCCTTCATTCTGTTTCTGGAAGTTTTTAAAGGTAATAACTATATCCGTTCCGGTACCGCCTGCATCGGCTTTAGAAATCATTCGTTTAGTGTACAAGTTCGTTTTATCAATGTAACAGGTGTGTTTTATATTTTTCTTATCGGTAAGTATCAGTTTATAACAGTCAACATTATCGGCAGTATCCATGCCTGTGTATTCCGCTTCCGCTATCAACGATAAGTCAGTCAGCTGGGCGAATTTATAATTCATCTTAGCGTTATTGGCCGCAAGTTCTTCACTGCCCATTTCCCTGGGTTGAACCTGCATTCCGCCGAAGGGAATATACATCCATCCCTTTGCGGGTGTTAATATAATAAAGCCCTTTTGGTTACCCATGCTTATATCCGTTCTGCTGCCCTTGTTTTCAATCGTCGTCTGTACAATTTCCATTTCCATGCCCATTTGTTTCATGGTGCCTGAAAGTCGTATATTATTTATCTTTTTCCAATTATTACCGCCAATGGCAATGATGTGCCTGTCTAAAATTTCACGGGCCGTTACCTTTGGGGTTTGTGCTACACCTGTAATCGCCGGTGAAATACAAATTGAAAATACGAAAAGTAATTTATTTATATTCATAAAAATCTATGGGAAAACCTACCTTGCTTTAATTGTTGTTCGCAAAATTCAATAAATGTATCCGTTCAGAACTATCCTGCAAATACCATACCGATAATAGATTGGAACCTTCTGTTTTAGAAAACACCATCAAATGCGACTTACTCTGTTATCTCCCTGACTTCTACAATGCCTTGAAAGAGATACATTTTGTTGTTGGTTAAATTTTTGCATCGAGTTCTTGTGCGGAGTTTTTCAATTTTTAGCCACAGCTGACCATCTTCAGTTTGAAATTTGGAGTTTATCGCTATATCGTCAACAAGTTTACGGCCAGGTTCGTGCTTATCATATTTATATAACGATTTGTAAAGCTGCGGATCGGTGCACGTACTGGCAGCAGGATTATGAATGTAGGCGTACAGTGCTTTTTCGACATCGCCCGGGAAATACCTTTTACCCAGGAAGGGGATGAGTATATGCCTGAACTGAGTTTTCCACTCCTTGCCGTGTGGGTTTACCCGATGCCCGAAATGTATATAGGTAAGCAGGTGGGCTAACTCATGCAGCAACGTTATTAAAAAACTGTAAGGGTTCAGGGTAGCATTAATGCTTATGCGGTGGTATGGGTCGGCTTTTGTAGGGTTACGGTAGTCTCCAAGTACGCTTTTGCGTTCGTGGGTGAGCGTGAGGTAGATGGTATGCGTCTGAAAAAACGGCGCTACTTCCTCAAAGGTACCCTGAGGAAGAAACTGTTCAAGAAAAGAAATAGTGGTTTCTTTTTTTTTCATTATTTTGATGTCTTCGCGAGTTTTGACAACATCATTGTCTCAGAAGCGGTATAAATCATATATATACCAAACAATACGAAAATGCTTGGCTTGTGCAACGTGGTACGGTTGGTGACTATGTAAATGAGCGCGGCGGTAAGGCATACCATTAATTTTAAGAACGACGCGCCTGTTACACCCCTCACAAAGGCCCCGCCGGTTTTGCCAACCTGGCGCTGCACCATAAAAACGCCCGCAATGGTCACTAGGAACATCATCACATTGCCACTTTCTAAAATCAGGAACCGGTAAGCGGGTATCTGGCTATCAAGTACAAATAAGCCAGCAGATAATAATATAAAAATGCTGAATAAGGTAACGACGTGTTGTTTGTTCATTTCTTTTTATTAAATTCTTTTATGAGTGCCCATAAAGAGATTACAAGCGCCGCCAAGGGAAATATGATTAACAGTACAGGGAACCGCCAGCCAATAAGTTGATCTAACTTGTGCCCGCCCCATACGGCAATCAGCAGCATCACCATCCACTGCGTCGCTAATCCTGCATACCTGAGTATATTGCCGTTGTCCTTCGCCATTCTTAAGCAGCAAAAATATGTATAAAGATAGTGCGTAGTAAAAGTATTTTTGTTAATTCATCCTATCGGTTTAGGACGTGTTTTGTTTTTTTTCTATTTTTGAAACAAATAGCCACTAATATTTTAAAAATGGCTATGTAATAAATTCGTTTAATTTCCGTTTTAACGGTAGTAAATACTGACGCACCATTGAAATTAAAAATAGTTATATTTTTTATACTTAGCTTCGTCCTTTTTGGGTGCGGTAGCCTGTATGCCCAGTCTGGAACTACAAAAGCCAAGGCGGACAGTATGGCCGCAGTGAGGAAGTACCGTAACAGCAAGCATTATACAGACAGCGTAACAAGAGCCCGGAAACTTAAAATCATCACACAAGCTAAGACGCGCCAGTCTAAGACAGATTCTATAAAGGCAGCCAGGGCTGTTGGAAATGACTCACTTGCTGCAATAAAAAAGCAACGTACTGACAGTGTGAAAACAATTCAGAAAGAACGCACTGAAAAAGTAGCAAAAGCCAAAAAATACAAATCGAGCAAGCGGTACAGCGACAGTGTAACGGTAGCGCGAAGGCAGCACCTGGACGAAATAAAGCGACAGCAAAAGGTAGTAAGAGACAGTATAGCATCGTCCCGGCAAAAAGATCTCAATATCTCCAAGAATATAAGGAAACACCAGGCCGACAGTTTGAAGGCTTCACGGACGAAAGTAACCGACAGCATAAAGCTGGTGAGGAAGAAGCGGGTAGACAGCCTCAATAAGATAAAGCTGGCTAAGGAAAAATCGCTTAAAGGCAAGGATAAAACGACCGAAGAGAAGAAGAAACTCGCCCTTGAGATAAAAATGAAATCGAAAAGGGAGAAATTCACCAACACAAGCATGTTAAAGAAAAAGTGGTCTTTCTTCCGGAAATTCACTCAAAACTCCTTTACCCACTATAATTACTATTATAACGCGAACCGCAAACTTGAGGAAGCCAATGCCAATATGCTGCGTGGGGGGATGAAAGAGAATTACGATTCACTGATAAAACTGTATCCCTTTGACCCCGACCGGGACTCATCAATGCTTGCCGCTGATATGGATAGTATTATCCGTAAAGTGTCGGTTGGCTTACAGATTCATGACCCCAGGGTAAAATGGGGCAATGACATGTACCTGATTATGGGGCAAGCTTATTACTACAAAGGCAACTATGCCAATGCAGCTACTACATTCAGATATATTATTGCTAATGATGAAATAATTAAAAAGAAGGAAGGAGGCGCGTCGCAATCGAGAAAACCAACTTCAATTGTAGAGGAAGAGCAATCAAAATTTAATATTTTTCAGCATAAGTCCGTCCATAACGATGCTATTATATGGCTTGCGCGGACTTATACTCAAATGAGAATGGTAGAGAACGGGCAGGCGGTACTGTCCCTGCTTTCAACGGACGCTCACCTGCCTGAAGACCTGGTTGGCAAGGTGGCAGCGGGCCGTGCATTCGGTTATTTGTCTGATAATAATTTTACTGCGGCTTCAGAACAGCTGTACATAGTAACAGAAGACGGATACCTGCCTGACTGGTTGCGCATGAGAGCCGCCTTTCTTAACGGGCAGATACTGCAAAATGAAGGAAAATTTTTGAAGTCCGCTGAAAGCTTCGACCGAGCACTTGATTTCTTCCCAAAGATAGATATGGACTTTTATGCCCGTAAGAACATCGCCTTCAATACTTTACATGCCGGTAAAGATGTAGGCGACGGAATGAAGCCGCTAAAGAAAGTATTAAACGATGGTAAATATGTAACATACTATGACCAGGTATATTTTGTTTTGGGGCAAATAGCGGCAAAGGCCAACAAACCCAACGACGCTATAAACTACCTGCAGCAAAGTGCCGCGACGCCGAAAGCTACCAAAAAGCAAAAAGCAATTTCGTTTGCGGCTTTGGGCGATGTTTATTATGGCGTAGGCAACTATCCTTTGGCAAAGAAAGCCTATGACAGCGCTACTAAGTATGCCGGTACTACCAAGGATGCAAGTATTGCTGTAGCAATACAAAAAAGCAAGGGGCTGGGTGAGATTTCCGGCCCGGCGGGTATAATTGCGGAGCAGGACAGCCTGATGGAACTTGCCAAACTTTCCCCTAAGGAGCAGCAAAATGCAGTTCGGAAATACCTGCAGGCACTGCAGAAAAAACACAGTGACAGTACTAAAAGCGCCGGCAATGACGGCACCGGCGGTACTGC
>JACMPD010000090.1 GCA_014377675.1 Taibaiella sp. | reverse complement strand
TAATGAAGAGCTGTATGCGGCCACTGACCAGGAAAATAATATTTACCTTTTTACTATTGCGGGCACGGTGGGCAGGGTACATATTTCTGGTATTACTTCATTCGCCAATGACGATAACTATAACTACCGCGGCAGCCTGAATACGCACCTCAATTGGCTGGGTCAGCAACAGGCCAGGGTGCAATGGTCAACAGGCGCGGCAACCTACACCACCACGGTTAGCCCTGCAAAAACCACCACTTACTACGCCACCGTTACCATCAACGGCAACAAATACCGGGACAGCATAAAGGTAAAAGTAACCGCAGGCACGAGACCAACCATTACCAAAAACTGCATGACCCTGACAGCGGGCAGCTATGCGGCCTACCAGTGGCAGCACAACGGCACCGCCATAAACGGCGCAACACAGGCCACCTACACACCTAACGAACCCGGAAACTATGCTGTAACCGTAACGGATGCCGGTGGCAAACAAACCACATCAAACACCCTGCAAATAACAGTTGCCGAAACCGAGAGTGTAAATGCGCTCAGCGCAAAGGTAAAAATAATGCCTGACCCATCCACCTCCTTAATACGAATTACAAGCCCCGTACCGCTGAGTGTGGTGGTAACCAATGAGACCGGCAAAATAATAATGCTGAAGAAAAACGCCTCTGAAATAGACATGAGTGGCCTCCCGGACGGCATCTATTCCATTATGCTTTTTGACGATAACTGCACTCAGTTAAAAGTAAAAAAGATAGTGAAAAGGGGGTGATGCCACTAAAAAGGTCTGTGCACCTGTCCCCCTCTCCATGCCTACCGGCAGGCAGGCACAAATGGAAACGGTATATTGATGTCTTCTCTCGCTCAATCATCATCTCCTTACCCCCTTAACCCAAATCCCTTTATCACCCTTTGCTATCATCTTCCCTATTACTTTACTGTACAGGCCGGCGGCGGATAGTAATGCCTCCACAGCTGCGGCAGAGGTGGGGTTTACGGCTATCAGGAGGCCGCCATTGGTTTGTGGGTCTGGCAGCAGGCTGAAAGCCTCCATTACATCCACACCGGCTTCGAAGTCTATTTTTTTACCGTATGCGTTCCAGTTGCGGTAGGTAGCGTCCGGTATTATGCGTTGAGCCAGGTATTGCTTTACCCCTTCTGTTATGGGCAGGGCGGTATAAAACAACTCGGCGGAAAGGCCGCTGCCTTCCGCCATTTCCAGCAGGTGACCCGCAATGCCAAAACCGGTCACATCAGTCATGGCGGTTACCCCCGGCATTTTGCCCAGCTCCTCCCCTATTGCATTGAGCTGAATTAGTTGCGCGATGAACGGAGCAAGGTGCCCCGGCTCCATAACGCCCCGCTTTTGGGCAGTAGCCAAAATGCCCACTCCGAGTGGCTTTGTCAAAAACAACACATCGCCTTCATGGGCTGTGTTGTTTTGCCTGAGATTGGCTTTGGGGCAAATACCATTAACGGCAAGGCCGAAAATGGGTTCTGTAGTGTCAATACTATGGCCGCCCGCCAGGGTTATGCCCGCTTCGGCGCAAACCGCCCTTGCTCCGTCCATCACCTCCCGCGCCAGCGCAACGGGCAGCTGTTCCACCGGCCAGCCTAATATAGCGTTGGCCAGTATGGGCCTGCCACCCATGGCATAAACATCACTTATGGCATTGGCGGCGGCTATGCGCCCGAAGTCATAAGCGCTATCCACAATCGGCATAAAAAAATCGGTGGTAGCTATGAGGGCCATGCCGTTGCCAATGTCATATACGGCCGCATCATCACTTGTTTCATTGCCTATAAGCAACAGAGGGTCAGCAGGATATTGAGTATTGGTTTGCAATATTTCCTGTAGTACAGCAGGCGCTATCTTGCAACCGCAACCTGCGCCACGGGAATATTGGGTTAGTTTTATATCAGTCGTTTGTTCCATTGCCGGGTGTCTGAGAGACTTTGTTTATATTTTCAAGAATGAGTTTACAATTCAGTTTTTCGTCAACTACAGCGCTGCTTACGGCAAAAAGCGGGTCTTTCCTCTTTTCGCGTTCCTCCAGGCCACGCCGGTAATACTTATCATAGTAGTGCAGCAAAATAGTGAAACAGGCCGGGTAGTTATCTTCGAGTAAATGGCTTATAGCGTCTTTCGTATTCTGGCTGCCCAGTCTTCTTTGTATTCTTATAATAGCGTTAACCAGCTGTTCTTTCTTATGCCTGCCATAGATGCGGGTAATAAAATTGACGCGTTCTAGCATAGGAATATCGAGAAAAAAAAGTGGTGCCGCATTCATCTGTAGCCAAAGTGCCGGCGGCAGGTTAATGTCCCCTATGCGCCTGCTTTCGTCTTCGAGCCATATATATTGCCCGTCGCCGACGGTAGCTGATGCTGCTGCCAGCTGAACAGCAAGCATATTTTCAAACATTTCCTGCGAAGGCTGCACTGCATCAAAACCGCCGAACGCCGATCCTTTGTGTTGCGCAATTTGCTCCAGGTCAATGACAACACTTCTATGCTTGCCGCTCATTTTGCCCAAAATTTCGGTCTTGCCTGAGCCGGTATAGCCGCCTAGTATAGCGAACGGATACGGAACGCTGAACCTTTCCAGCGCCCAGTTACGGAAAGCCTTGTAGCCGCCTTCCAGGGTGGACACCTCAAAGCCATACAACTGCAACAACCAGCTGACCGCACCACTGCGCATGCCGCCGCGCCAGCAGTGCACCAGTACCCGCCTGCCATTATACTCTTTGTTACCAGCAGTGGCAAAAGCAGCCGTGAGTCGCTCCACCTCTTCCACCATAGCGCGCATTTTGGGCCCAAAATAATCTAACCCCAGCTTTATCGCCTTTTCCCTGCTCTCCTGCTTGTAGGCGGTTCCTATCACTTTGCGCTCTTCGTCACTAAACAACGGGAGGTTGTAAGCGCCGGGCATACGGGCATGAGCAAATTCCCCCGGGCTGCGCACATCAATAACCGGGCAGCCTTGCATTTGCGTTATAAAGTCAGTAATGGTTGTGCGGGGCATGGCTCAAAGGTATTCAAAAGATAAATGCAGGGTATCTGTGCCCTGCATTTATCATATAAAGTATTAGCATTAAAAATCAGTACTACTCCCTCATCATCTCTTCAATAGTGGCGGCTATGTCTTCAGCGTTAGGCTTGGAGAAATAGTCACCATCTGTAGCGTAGGCAGGGCGGTGCGCCTGCGCTGAAATAGTGCGCGGGGCCACATCAAGCCACTTGAAGCCACCCTGCTTTTCCATTACATGCTGATACATGTAGGCGGTTGAGCCACCCGGAACGTCTTCATCAATAAATATAATGCGGTTTGTTTTTTCCAGCGAAGCGCCAATTACGTGGTTGATGTCAAAAGGCAGTAATGTCTGTACATCAACCACTTCGCAACTGATGCCCTGGGGCTCCAAATAGTTACCAATAGCGTCTTCTATAACACGCAGCGTGGAACCATAAGAAACAATGGTTATATCACTACCTTCCCGCACCACCTCAGCTATGCCAAGCGGCACGGTAAAGCTTTCAAGGTTGGCGGGTACTTTTTCCTTAAGGCGGTAGCCATTCAGGCACTCAATAACTATAGCGGGTTCATCGCTCAGGAGCAACGTATTGTACATGCCTACAGCCTGTGTCATGTTGCGCGGCACACAAAGGTACATACCCCTTATGGCATTGATAATCATGCCTATAGGTGATCCGCTGTGCCAGATACCCTCCAGCCTGTGGCCGCGGGTACGCACTATTATAGGGCATTTCTGGCCGCCGCGGGTGCGGTATTGCAAAGTAGACACATCATCACTCAGTGGCTGTAAACCATAGAGCAGGTAATCAAGATACTGTATTTCAGCTATGGGGCGCAGGCCGCGCATGGCCATACCTATACCCTGCCCTATTATTGAGGCCTCCCGTATGCCGGTATCGGAGATGCGGAACGTACCATATTTATCCTGCAAACCGGCGAACCCCTGGTTCACATCACCTATTTTACCAAGGTCTTCGCCAAAAGCGACTACCGCCGGGTTATTGGCGAAAGTAATATCAAAAAACTTGTTCAGTATTTCATAGCCATTCAGCATGGTGTTGGCGGCATCATAGCGGGCAGGCACCACAGGCACCTTCATGGCGCTCCATTTCGATTCGGAATAAAGATGCGACGAAAATTTCTCTTTGTTCTCAGCTTGTATCTGCGTATAAAAGTTTCGTAACTGCCTTTCCGCCTCACCGCCGCCAGTGCACAGGCCGAGTACTTTGCGCACGGCCTGCATCACGTCTTTACGCACCGGTTCTTTAATGGCGTTCAGGTTATGTACCATGGCGGCTATATCGCGGGCATTGCTGCCGCTCTCATATACTACCTGGTTGCATAGTGTGGTGGCCTCGTTTATCTGCGTCTTTATTGGGTTAATAAAGTTCTCCCAAGCGCGCTGCTTCGCCGCGCGGGCTCCGCTTTTGGCTTCCTCCTCTATTACCGCCAGTTCAGCATCATCGGCTATATTATTTTCAATAAGGAATGTCTTCATTTTCACAATGCAATCCATTTCCTTTTCCCACTCCAGGCGCTCCTTATTCTTGTAGCGCTCGTGTGAGCCGGAGGTAGAATGTCCCTGCGGCTGGGTCACTTCCTGTATGTGAAAGATAGCAGGTATATGCGTTTCGCGCACCCTGTCTATACCCTTCTGTATGGTTGACACCAGGCCGGCATAGTCCCATCCTTTTGCGGTGTATATATTTATACCACCCTTCTTTTCATCCCACTGCATACCTGCAAGGGCGTCAGAAATAGAATCTTTTGTAGTCTGGTACTTGCGGGGCACGGATATGCCGTAGCCATCATCCCACACAAAAACGGCAAGCGGCACCTGCAATACGCCAGCGGCATTGATCGTTTCCCAGAAAAGCCCTTCGGAAGTGGAGGCATCGCCGATAGTACAGAATACCACTTCGTTGCCATTATTGGTAAATTTCTCAAAACCCTGTTGTGTTTCCTCCACATTGCGATACATCTTTGATGCACATGCCAGGCCGAGGGCACGGACCATCTGCCCCGCGGTAGGGGAAATATCGCTGCTGGACTGCGGTGCTTTGGTGAGGTCTTTCCAGTCACCGCTTTCATCTAGCCACCGGGTGCCATAGTGCCCGTTCATCATGCGGCCCGCGGTTGATGGCTCATTCTCTAAGTCAGGGTCAGCATAAAGCTGTGAAAAAAACTTTTGTATATCACTCATGCCCGTGGCAAACATAAGGGTCTGGTCGCGGTAATAACCAGAGCGGATATCGCCTGGTAAAAAGCACTTGGCGGCCGCTATCTGCGCCAGCTCTTTGCCATCTCCGAAGATACCAAATTTGGCTTTCCCGGTCAGCACTTCGCGCCTGCCAATGTGGCTCGCTTCACGGCTCGCCACCGCCAGGCGGTAATCGTCAAGCGCTTCCTGTTTAAATTCTTCAAATGATAACCTGTCAGACTTCGATATAGTGGCTAATGGGAGCATGATGTTGTATGGTAGCTTCTTAGACCTACAAAGATAATGTTTAACTTTTAAAATGAAGAACGGGAGAAAATATGGCTGCAAACCACACCAGAACTTAACTACCGGCGCATTAAACCATGCGCCAATATATCCTGCTTTTGAAGGGCAAGCACAGTTCTTGACTCATCACAGAAATCCACATAAGCTTTACTGGCTCCCCCTGTGGGTTGTTTGGCTATCATCCGGCGCAACATCTGGTTCTTATCATTGTAATCGCCTATCTGCTCTTCGGCTACTTTGTATTTTCTGGCATGTATTTCCATTTTAATGCCGCATGCCTTTCGCGCTATTTCCCGAACGTATAAAATATCCTTCACTTGCTTGCGTATTTCATGCAGGCAGCCATCTGCTATTACGGGCTGTGTTTTCAACCTGTGGATCCGCTTTTTTTTATGGCTGACGAACGCCTTTACATCGCCTGCCGCTACCTCTGGCAAATCAAAACCAGCCATTTTTTTTCTTGCTTTCTTTAATATCTTTTCATCATAATGCCTGTTCCATTCCTGTTGCTTATTATGCATGTGTTCATTCAGAAGCTCCAGGTAAGCGACTACGGGTAGCCCATTACCGGTTAAAAAACTGAGCTCAATCTGCGTTTCTCTTATCTCGCCCACAATATGGTATAACCTGAGCAGGCGGAGGGGAAGCCTGATTTTCTTATTGCCGGTTGTGTAAGCCAGCAGCCGGAGCCATGCCCTGAGCTTTTTTAAACCAAGCCTGAACTTATGTATATCATCTTCCTTAAATGCCCCTGAAATTTTCCCTGCCTGCTCTGCAAGGGTTTTCAGGATCTCTTTTATTATTCCGTGGCTTATATTTTTCCCCATATACTTTCAATTACAAAAGTATAGCCAACATCATGTGGAGCAACCACTTTGCCTTCCGTTTTTGAGAATGTTATATATTTACGCCACCACATGTCCGCAAAACCAAAGAAAACCACACGCAACCTGGCAGCCAAAATGCTGAAAATAGTGCTCGCACTCTTCCTTTGTTCTGTGCTCTATACCGTACTGTGCAGGTGGGTAATGCCGCCGATCACCATAACGCAGCTTGCGGATGTATGCCGCGGCTACGGGCTTAAACGCGATTATGTAAGCTGGAATGAGATATCAAGGGAAGTAAAACTGGCCGCACTGGCCAGCGAAGATCAGCGCTTTGCTGAGCATAATGGTTTTGACTGGAAATCCATTGACAAAAGCGTAAATGGCCCGAAGAAAAAGAAAAAAATAAGGGGCGCGGGTGCCAGCACCATCAGCCAGCAGACGGCCAAAAATGTTTTCCTGTGGCAGGGAACTGGCATCTGCCGCTATATAAGAAAGGCACCGGAATTCCTCTATACGCAACTGATAGAATGGACCTGGGGCAAAAAACGCATACTGGAGGTGTACCTGAACGTAATAGAAATGGGCCCAGGAATATATGGGATAGAGGCGGCCTCACAGACCTATTTTCATAAACCGGCCAAAAACCTTTCCCGCACAGAAGCTGCGATGATAATTGCCTGCCTCCCCAACCCTAAAAAATTCACTGTAAAGCCCATGAGCCGCCGAGTACAATGGCGCACACCGCACATAGTAGCGCAAATGGACAACCTGGAGGGAGATGAGGATGTGGAGGAGTTGATACAATAAAATGCCGCCTCGCGGCGGCAAATCAGAGCGGAAAACGCGATTCGAACGCGCGACCCTCAGCTTGGGAAGCTGATGCTCTACCAACTGAGCTACTTCCGCTTATTATTTCTAACAATGTAAAGGTATAAAAAATCCGGCGAATTCACCAACACGATTTCGGCTTACCTTTACCTCATGAATAAGCCTGAATTTAGACAAGTAAATATCACCAGGTACATTACGCCGCTGCGGGAGGGAGGCTCTATGCCGGCCATAGTAGAGGCTGACGATGGTTTTATGTATGTGCTCAAGTTCAGAGGCGCCGGGCAGGGTATAAAGGCGCTGATAGCGGAAATTATTGGCGGCGAAATAGCCAGGCTGCTGGGGCTTAAAATGCCCGAAATAGTTTTTGCGCAGGTCGATCCCGCTTTCGGCCGCACCGAGCCTGATGAGGAAATTCAGGACCTGCTGAAAGCGAGCGCAGGGCTTAATCTCGCTGTTCATTACTTGTCCGGCTCAGTTACTTTTGACCCTAATGTAACCACCGTTGACGCCGAAATAGCCTCCCGCATTGTGTGGCTCGATTGCCTGCTGAACAATGTGGACCGCACCGCCCGCAACACCAATATGCTTATGTGGCACCGGGAGCTATGGCTGATAGACCATGGGGCTTCTTTATACTTTCACCATTCCTGGACCAACTGGCAGGAGCAGGCAGCCAAGCCTTTTTCACGTGTGAAAGACCATGTTTTGCTGTATGCCGCCGCTGAGCTGGAAGCGGCTGATACGTACTGCAAACAACTGCTCACCGACGCGCGTATTGATGAAATTCTCGCACTGATACCCGCCGAATGGCTGGCTAACGAAGACACTTTTGACACGGCAGAAGCTCACCGGCAGGCATATAAAACGTTCCTCACCATTCGCCTGGCCCATTCCCAAACCTTTGTAAAAGACGCGCAGGATGCAAGAAAAGCTATTATTTGAGTATGCCGTTATAAGGTTGGTACCCCGCGTGGAGCGGGAGGAGTTTATAAATGTGGGTGTCGTTTTGTTTTGCTCCGCTAAAAAATACCTAAAGGCCCTTTACCTGCTTGACAGGGAAAAGCTTGCGGCATTCTCCCCTGCCCTTGATATCAGTGAAATGGAAAACTACCTGGGCTCCTTCAATAAAATATGCGAAGGCGCCAGGCATTCCGGGCCGCTTGGCTGCCTTGCCCCCGCAGAGCGCTTCCGCTGGCTTACCGCTACCCGCAGCACCGTATTGCAAACCTCGAAGGTGCATCCCGGGTTCTGTAAAGATGTTAATGAAAAGGTGCAGGAACTTTTTGAAGCACTGGTGCTGTAGCTGAAAGGCGCAGCCCTGCTCCCTTCATTATTAACCAATATTTCAGAACCTGTTTAGCTCTCCTAAACCATTAAACAATTATATAACCTATCTTTGCCCCATGAAGAATTTGCGGGAAAGCACTTTGGGTGAGCTGGAGTTGATGCTCACAGAGTGGAAAGAACCAAAATACAGAGCCAAACAGATTTATGAATGGATATGGCAGAAAAGCGCCGCGGCTATAGATGATATGAGTAACATCCCCAAGGAACTGAGGGAGAAACTGAACGCAGCCTACACCATACCGAAAGTAAAGACACACCACAGCCAGTACAGCAGCGACGGCACCATTAAAAACCGCCTGCAACTGCATGACAAGCATTTTGTTGAAAGCGTACTCATCCCCGGTGATAAGCGCCTAACTGCCTGCGTGTCATCACAAGTGGGCTGTTCACTGTCTTGCAAGTTTTGCGCCACCGGTTACATGGAGCGCAAGCGCAACCTCGACTTTGACGAAATAGTAGATGAAGTAACCCTGCTGAATGAACAGGCCATAAAGCACCACGGCAAGCCGCTGAGCAACATCGTTTTCATGGGCATGGGCGAGCCGCTGCTCAACTATAAAAACGTATTAAGGGCCATTGAACGAATAACAGCGCCCGACGGCCTGGCTATGAGCCCCAAGAGAATAACTGTTTCCACGGCAGGTGTGGCGAAAATGATACGACAACTGGGTGATGATAAGGTAAGGTTTAAGCTCGCCCTGTCTTTACATGCAGGTAATGATACCAAGCGCAACGAGATAATGCCCATCAATGAGAGCAACAATCTGAAAACTTTAATTGACGCGCTTAACTACTTTTATAAAGCTACGGGCAATGAAATTACGTTTGAGTACATCCTCTTCCGCGATTTCAATGATGGAATAAAAGACGCAGAAGAACTTGTGAAAATATACCGCAAAGTTCCCGCTGATCTGGTGAATATAATAGAATATAACCCCATAGAGGCCGCCAGCTATGAAAAACCTGATGAAGACAGAACAGTTCAGTTTATGAAATATCTTTCAGACCACCGGGTTAATGTGCACCTGCGCAGAAGCCGCGGAAAAGATATTGACGCCGCCTGTGGCCAGCTGGCGAATGTGGACGCTGAAGCGCTGAAACTGCAGTCAGAAAGTGGCCATGAAGCAGATGCCGTAAGTGAAGCAGGGGTTAATTAGTAGGAGTTCAATAAACAAACGCCGCTACCGGAAAGTGTGGGTGAAACCAATACCATTGCCTGTGAAGCGAATTTCCTCCATTATGGTAAACCACTTGCCTGATGACCTGTTGTGGGCAGCAAACATAATATTATCAAAAATAAACAATGCGGCACCCTGTATAGCTAAAGACTTCCCAAAACCCCGGTACATATCGGGGTTTTTCGTGTCGCCCTTCGCGTACTGTACCAGTCCCGCGCCTATGCCGGCATACACCACATCGAGCCCGATATTGACAAGGTATATCGTTTTATCCCGCCTGTATGCTTTATAGGCTTTTTCCGCATCGGTCTTTATCCTTATTTCTTTGCAGGCTCTCAGGTACCCCGCTACGCCAATACCCGTATTTACAGCGCCCCAAATTGCGTTCATCTCATGGAAATAACGCCATTCATCCTGACTTGCGACGGCAAAGCCGGTTCCTCCGGCTACCATATTGGCGAAACCCCAGGTGGTAAGTGCCGCCATACCTTTGGCATTGGTCACAATGCGCTCTTTATTATACGCCCGGATAGTGTCACTAAAAGATATCTGCCCGCGAACCGCGGGCAGACTCAAGAAAAATATTATAATAAATAAAAATATACTAGCTTTCAACTGGCTTCATTTTAATGGAGTTATTTATTCCACCTTTGTTACTTTTATCATATTGGTCGGGCCGTGTTCCAGAACTGGCGCACTCCCTGTATTCACCACCACATCTCCTGTTTTAAGCAGCCCTTTTTCTTTCAGAAATTCCAGCTGATCAGATATTATACCGTCCATACTCACCTCTTTATCATAATAAAAGGCCTGAACACCCCAGCTGAGGCTCAGCTGATTTACCAGCGTCTGGGTCTGGGTAAACACAAACAGAGCAGCATTAGGCCGGTAGCTCGAAAGCATAAATCCGGTGTAGCCTGATTGCGTCATACCTATCAAAGCGTTGGCGTGTATATCTTTTGAAAGTTCGCATGCATTGTAGCACAGCGCATCACTCAGGAATTTTGGTGAATGCGGCTGAGGCACCAGGTTACGGTTGTAAACGATTTTCTCTTTCTCCACCTCCCTTATTATACTCACCATTGTTTTTATCACCAGTTGCGGATACTGGCCCATTGCCGTCTCACCACTCAGCATTACGGCATCCGCTCCTTCCAGCACGGCGTTGGCCACATCGGTTATCTCGCTTCGGTTAGGGCGGGTACGGTCTATCATGCTTTCCATCATCTGCGTGGCTATTATCACTGGCTTGGCGCGGTGTATGCACTTGCTCACAATGTTTTTCTGTATCATTGGTATCAGTTCCAGCGGCAGCTCTACCCCGAGGTCGCCGCGGGCTACCATCACCGCATCTGAAGCCAGTATTATTTCCCTTAGGTGTTCCAGGGCTTCAGGCTTTTCTATCTTCGATATTATTTTCGCTTTACTGCCCTTGGTTTTCATTATCTCCCTAAGGCCGGTAACATCTTCAGGCCGGCGCACAAAAGAAAGCGCTACCCAGTCAATATTCTGAGTGATGATAAAATCAAGGTCAAACAGATCCTTTTCTGAAAGGGAAGGAAGCGATATTTTAGTATCAGGCAGGTTTACACCTTTTTTTGACGAAAGTATTCCTGGTGTAAGCACCTCTACCTTTACTTTGCTATCTATGGTTATTTCCTTCACTAGCACTTCTATTTTACCATCATCAATCAGTATCTTCTCCCCTATTTTCACGTCTTTGTGAAAGTCAGGGTAAGAAATGTAAATCTCGGTTGCGTTACCTACACACTTTTGATTTGTAAAATAAAAACTGTCGCCTTTCTGCAGGTCAAGGAAGTTATTTTCTATCTCCCCCACCCTCAGCTTTGGGCCTTGTAGGTCAGCGAGTATAGCTACATTCAACGGGAATGTTTCATTAATAAGGTGCACATTCTCTATTACACTCTGGTGCTCCGCATGGGTGCCATGTGAAAAGTTAAGCCTGAACACATTTACGCCTTCCTGTACCAGCGCCAGTAACTTTTCGTAGGTATTACATGCCGGGCCTACCGTGGCTATGATTTTCGTTTTGTGTAACATAGGGCAAATATAAGGTGATTGCACAAATGCTTGCCATATGGCAACGCTATACTTTTATTAAACAATGAAAAAATCAACTGCTTTACGCCCATTCAGGGCGCATCCGCCTATTCGCATTACCAAAAGCCGCTACCTTAACACCGCCGCTAATTGCTTTTTTCACAAACCCTTTCTATATTTGCCCAAACGTTGGTCATCATGAAAAAAGTTAACTCAGTTCTGGCATCTGTAGTATGTGCCGCTATTGCATGCAGTGTGTTTACATCTTGTAAAAACGGTGGTGACGACAATACTCAAAAAGCGCAGGACACCGTACTCAGCGATGCGCAACGTATCGATTCGCTGACCACAGAAAAGAAAAATGATATCGACTTTAAGTTCGCGACGCTGGCCGCCAATCTTCCTTCACCTTTTGATGTGGTTAATGACTTATACAGCTATAAAGCCCCCTACAAAGCAGATCTACTTAACCCTACGGCTAATGCTGAAAAGTATACCACCCCTTTTAAAAAAGAAATCAACTTCGGTGTGTATGGTATAGACCTGGCCTATATCAATTTCTATGGCCAAAACCAGGAAATGCTGAACTACTACAATACTATCCAGAAGCTGGCGCAGGACCTCAATATAGCTTCTATATCAGAAGCCTATGCTGAACGGTTTAAAACCAATGCTAATAACCATGATTCAGTAGTGGTTATTGTTGATAACATATTCAGCGCCACCGATGCCTACCTCAGTAAAAATGACCGCTACCTCGTAGCCAGTCATATCATTGCAGGTTCCATAGTAGAAGTTAACTACCTGAGCCTTAACCTGCTGAAGGATATAAAAAGGACGCCTGAAACCGAAAAATTATTTGTGAAGGTGTACAATGAGAACCTTGCACTCTACCACCTCATAAACCTTTACGAAAAATATACCGATAAGGACTCAAAAATGCTGCTGGAAAATATAAAAGTATACAGAAAATCGTATGATGAAATAATAAAATCAGCGGACGACATGAATGCTGAAAATATTACAAAAGCAGCAGCAATGATCACTACACTAAGAAATAAATTAATATAACTTGCACTGTATTTAAATGAGGTAATTTACCGCCCGCTATTTTCCAATTGCTGCACTACCGGTGTGGCAATTGTAGTATAAGGAGGTAGCCGCTGACTATAATTTACACAAAAAAACGCTGCAATGAGTGACCGGATACTGAGGGCTTTAATGCAATTATTCGCCATAATAGCCAACACTGATGAAGTGGGCATTGGCGGGCGGGAAATAGTGGATCGGTTTCTGCGCAGGCAGCTCAGCAGCCATCTTGTACGCCAGTACCTGGAAATATATGATACCTTCCTGGACAAGCTGAAGGGCAAAACTGAAGAAGGTAAAACAAGAAAAAGAACATCAGTTAACTCAGTAAAAGTACTGAGGATTTGTAATGACATCAATAAAGAGCTGGAGCAGAAGCAAAAGGTAATAGTGCTCATCCGGCTTTTTGAATTTGTACACAATGCCATTGATACTGCCACAGACCAGCATGAGGAGTTTCTTAACACGGTAGCTGAAACGTTTTCAATAAGTAAAGAAGACTGCAATAACTGCCGGCTCATAGTTACGGGCGCAGTTACCTACCCTGAAAATGCGCTTGACAATTTCCTTATCACCGACAAAGCACCGGGCAATACGGAAAATATAAAACACAT
The DNA here is from genome assembly GCA_014377675.1 of Taibaiella sp. GTDB lineage: Bacteria > Bacteroidota > Bacteroidia > Chitinophagales > Chitinophagaceae > Flavipsychrobacter. The sequence continues at coordinate 1,337 of JACMPD010000090.1, read as the reverse complement.
ACAGCGCGAAACCATCAGCGGCAGGCTTGTCTTCCTGATGATTAATGACCCGCACATATTTCTCTTTTGCTATAATGGCACTGACCAGGTTTTTTGCGATGGCCGGGCTGTAATACCTAACTCTGTAAATGTGTTTGAGATGGGCTCTGTTATCCGCGGATCTAAGCTTAACCCTGTTTACTACAACGACATTATACACCATTTTAAAGGCTATGATGTTACCGAAAGGATCCACTTCTCAGTGAACAACTTGGGTTACAGCTTTAAAAGTGGCAAGGTAGCCCTGCATGATCTTACATTTTCAACCACATCAAAAAACCTGGTGGGCATTATGGGCAACAGCGGGGCGGGTAAAACCACGCTGCTTAATCTGCTCAATAGCAGCGCAAAACCCACCTCAGGAAACATAGCTATTAATGGCCTGGAACTTTATGCCAATAAAAGCAAGCTCACCGGCCTGATAGGTAATATACCCCAAGATGATTTGCTGATTGAGGAACTCACCGTATTTCAAAATCTTTTCTTCAGCTCCAGGCTTTACTTCGGTGAGCTTAATGATGACGAAATAACAAAGCGTGTAGACCATTGCCTGCATTCCCTCATGCTGTTTGAAATAAAAGACCTAATGGTAGGCGACCCGCTGAATAAATACATCAGCGGCGGGCAGCGCAAACGGCTAAACATAGCACTGGAACTGATAAGGGAACCGGAAATACTGTTTGTTGATGAGCCTACATCAGGCCTCTCCAGTAACGACGCTGAAAATGTAATGGACCTGCTCAAGCAACTTGCCCTGGGCGGCAAGCTCATTTTCGTGGTCATTCATCAGCCTGCATCTGAGATATTCAAGCTGTTTGATCAGTTGCTTATACTGGACACCGGCGGTTACCCGGTTTATTTCGGCAACCCTATTGACTCGGTGCGGTACTTCAAACACCAAATGCACTATGTCGACTTTGAAAACAGCGAATGCGCTGAGTGCGGCAATATAAACCCCGAAGAGATATTCAGGATAATAGAATCAAAAACGGTAGATGAATTTGGCAGGCCTACAAGCGACCGCAAAATAAGCTCTGCGGAATGGTTTAAACTATACAATGAACATTTTGTAAAAAATGAAGTGCAGCCACACAATACGCCCGGCAGTGCGGAAACACCCACAGTCTCCAACCCGCTGACACAGTACCTGGTATATTTTAAGAGAAACCTGCTGTCAAAAATTAACAACAGGCAGTATGTGGGTATTACCTTGTTTGAAGGCCCCTTGCTGGCGCTCATATTGTCAGTCGCGCTCCGCTCGCATGATGCCGGCAAACCGTATTTTTTCGGCACCAACC
>JACMPD010000089.1 GCA_014377675.1 Taibaiella sp. | reverse complement strand
TTTAAATGTAGTGCGGAATGCTTTGGTATCAGTGTAACCTACATCGTACATTACTTCATTTATATTTTTTGCACTTACTTCAAAGTCCTTTTTTGCCGCTTCCATTTTCACACGTTGTATGTATTCGACCACTGTGTTTGAAGTAGCTTTTTTGAACCTGCGCTCAAAATTTCTACGGCTGAGCGCAAACATACCAGCCAACTGATCAATTGTGATCTTATCCTGAAAATGCTGCTCAATGTATTCCTGTGCCTGCTTTACCGGCAGATCATCATGTTCCTTCTGACCGCTGAACATGATGAACGGTGACTGGCTTTCCCGGTCAATATCTATCATAAATGTTTTTGCAGTGAGTATTGCAATGTCCCGGCCTGCATACTTACCCACCAGGTAAACTAACAAGTTTAGAAACGAGTAAGCGCCTCCGCTCGTATAAATGCCGCCGTCATCAGTCATTATCTTATCATCAACAAGGTTTGCATCCGGAAACAAAATTCTGAATTCATTGGCGTACCGCCAGTGGGTTGCACAGGTTCTGCCACTAAGCAGGCCGGTTGCGCCCAGAAAAAAGGCGCCTATACAAAAAGAAGCAATTTCAGCTCCGCGTTTATGCTGTTCAACGATCCATGGGATAAAACCACCGTTTTGCTGTAGTGCCTCGCCTGGTGCATCAAACAGCGCAGGAATAATGATCAGATCGGTTTTATCAACTTCGGTGATCACACAATCAGTATGTATTGTATATAAGCCGCTCCGCTGGCTGGTTACCTGCGGCAGGCCAACAAGTTGTATTTTAAATAATGGTTCCCTGCCATATGAAACAAGGAAGCCATTCACTTCTGTAAGTAACTGTTGGGTACCTTCAATATTACTCAGGCTGCATTTGCCAGCCGGCACTATTATGGAAACATGCTTCATGAAAGTAAAGATAAAAAAAATAAAGTCATTTTACCCCTGCAACTTGTCATACTTACCCCACCATCAAGGCTGATAAACTATTTAGTTTTGCAGTATAAATAATCTTCAGTGCAGCAATAAAGTGACAACAACCAACAATTAAAATTAAAATCGCGGGCAAAAAAGCACTATTTTTCCCAAAAAAATATAAACATGAACATTCTAAAAATTGTATTTGCCTGTGTCGCTATTATTATCGCCATACCATTTTTTATAGCGCTATTTGTAAAAAATGAATATATTGTAGAACGTGAAATAACTATTGACAAGCCTCAGGCGGAAATTTTTAATTATATAAAACTATTGCGCAACCAGGATAACTACAACCAATGGATGATGGTAGACCCTAATGCAAAGAAAGTTTATACCGGAACTGACGGCACGGAGGGTTTTACTATTGCCTGGGACAGTGAAAACAAAAACCTTGGCAAAGGCGAACAGGTAATTAAAAAAATACATGAAGGTAAGGGTGTAGACCTGGAGATAAGATTTATAAAACCATTTGAAAACGTGGCTCAAACACCTATATCAACAGATGCAATAACTCCCACTCAAACAAAAGTTAAATGGACATTCAGCGGAAGGAACAAATACCCAATGAATTTAATGAATCTTTTTATCGATAAAATGCTGGGCAAAGATCTGGCTACCAGCCTCGGTAACCTGAAAAGCAATTTGGAGCAGCACCACTAATTTATTATTTCAAACATGTACATAAAAAATAAATAAGACGGCATCACTTGCAATTTATTTAAACTTCAACGGTAACACCGAAGAGGCGTTCAACTTCTACAAGGCAAATTTAGGTGGCGAATTTTCAGCACCGCAGCGGGTTAAAGATACGCCTGAAAGCAGCAAATTACCTCCTGAGGATCAAGATAAGATAATGCATGTAGCATTACCGGTCGGCAATGGATGCCTGCTAATGGCAACGGACGCCCTGGAGTCTATGGGGCAAAACGTAACAACGGGCACTAATTTTTCTATATCTTTAGATGCGGCAGGCCTTGAAGAAGCAGAGCGCCTGTTTAACGGATTGTCAGATGGCGGACAGGTAACAATGCCACTAATGAAAATGGTCTGGGGCGCGTATTTTGGATTGTTCAATGATAAGTTTGGTATTCAGTGGATGGTTAACTGCAAGGATAATTAATAACACATATGAACAACGTAATAAATAAATCGATCGGCCTCTCTGCACCGAAAGAAAATGTGTGGCGGGTACTTACAGAAAAACAATTTACTGATGTATGGTACTCGGCCTTCTCTGAAGGCACCCAGGCTTTAACCGACTGAAAGGAAGGCACCCAGACTTTAACCGACTGAAAGGAAGGCAGCAAAGCACTTTTCTTTGACAAAGAAGGAAATGGTATAGCAGGGACTATAGCGGTTAGTAAACCGTTTGAAGAGATAAGCTTAGCATACCAGGGACTTGTAAAAAATGGAATCGAAGACTATACAAGTAAAGGCGCCATAATGGTAAAAGACAGCTATGAAAACTACTATCTTTCTGAAAAAAACGGTGTTACAACACTGAATGTGCAATTGGACGGGGAGATGCTCAATGACTTCTGCGAAATGATGTCATCATCCTGAGATAAGGCTTTGATAATCATTGCCAGGCTGACTGAACGATAACTTACAAGCGCGGGAAGAAAATTATAATTTTCCACTCCGAGTGCATTTTATACATAAATAATAAATAGCATGTAATTAATTTATGTTTGTATTGGTGTGATTGCTCATGTCAGTATGGTTTTCTTCGGTATCGTCTTTCCATAGCACAGCGTCACGCTGATAAAAATGCACCTGCCCGGTAGCAACGTCATACATTGCCGGAATGATACCCGCATTGCCACTATGAACCAATTCGTTGATAATGCTGCTTTGGCTCAGTATTTCTTTTACTGAGTTTTTCACATGCACCTTAGCTACATTGTTCACAAATGCTTTGTTGTCACCATCACATTCAACGGCAGTTTTCTTTTCTTCAAATATAGCAGGTGCAATTTTTGCCAGCAAAGAAGTCAGGTGCCCGAGTTTAACATCATTACATGCACCACCTATTGCACCACAATTTGTATGGCCTAATACAACTATCAGCTTGGAACCGGCTACTGCAGTAGCATATTCTAATGAACCTAAAACATCATCGGAAATAACATTCCCTGCAACACGGATACTGAAAATATCGCCGAAACCCTGATCAAAAATAAGCTCCGCTGAGGTTCTGGAGTCCATACAGCTAAATATTGCTGCGAAGGGATATTGTCCGTCTTTTGTTTCGTCAACTGCTGTAATATGATTCCGGTCCAGGCCCAGATTATTCACGAAACGAAAATTGCCGTGCTGAAGTAATTGTAATGCCATTGCAGGGGTAAGGTTAGCATACGGCTGATTGAATGTTTCCATGTTAATTATATTTAAATACTCATATTATTCTCCACTTTTCTTCAACAAGCTAAGCAGTTTTTTATAACTCCCGGCCGTACGTTTGGGTATTTCATTTATTTTTACGAATTCTGATACAATTTCGGTTTCAGTAACTGTTCGTGGTAGGTTGTAAGTAGTCTTGAAATCAATTAATGACATCTTAATATTTCTTTCGGGCGCAGTAGATGTATTAAAATTCTTAATCAGATCTAATACATCATAATCGATATATTGCGTTTGCCCTGCATCAATAATGACGCTGCTGTTTTTAGGCAGATGGTCTAATGTGTCTTTTATACTCGCTTTATTAAGAAAAGATACTTCCTGAGCAAGAGTTATTTTTATCAATTCACCGTTGCTGAACGTACTGCGCTGAAAATAATAAGGGATACGCATATTCTCACGCAGTATATAAATAACACTTATCAATAAACCCAGCCCTACCCCCTTCAGCAGGTCTAATGAGACTACGGCGACTACTGTAGCTACAAAGGGAATAAACTGATTATAACCTCCCTTCCACATGTGAACGAAAACCGCTGGTTTGCATAACTTATAGCCGGTGAATATAAGTATGGCTGCTAAGGATGCCTTAGGTATAAAATTAAGCAGTACTGGTATGCTCGCGGCACATATCAGCAGCAAAGCACCATGAATAATGGTTGATAATTTAGACTGCGCACCTGCATTTACGTTGGCCGAAGAGCGAACGATTACTGAGGTAATAGGCAAGCCACCAACAAATCCACTCAATATGTTACCTATCCCCTGTGCTTTAAGTTCACGGTTCGTTGAAGTATACCTTTTAAGAGGGTCGAGTTTGTCAGTTGCCTCTATGCACAAAAGCGTTTCTATAGAAGCTACAATGGCAATAACGATTCCGGTTTCCCATACATCTTTATTTTTAAACCCAGCAAAGTCAGGCAGTGTGAACTGGCCTATAAACTCACTGAATGAATGCGCTATCGGCAATGTTACGAGGTGCGTATTGTCAAGTGCCAGCGGAGATTTACCAGCTTTCAGTATTTCATTGATAGCGACGCCCGTAAGCACAACTATTAAACCCGCAGGCACCATCTGAAGTTTTTTAAGTGCCTTGGTTTGCCAAAGGATGAGCAAAACCAGACCAGTTAAAGCTATAATACACGCTGCTGTCTCAATATGACTCAAGGACGCGGTTATTGTATTCATCACAAAACCATCATCTGCATCAACCATTTCATCAGGCACCGAAACCAAATGTTTTGAGAAGCCTACAGCGTCAGGTATCTGCTTAATGATAATTGTTAAACCTATACCGGCCAACATACCTTCAATAACACTCGAAGGTATGAAATTAGCTATTGAGCCAGCCCTCACAAACCCAAATATCAACTGAACTACACCGGCAATAATGACAGCGCAAAGGAAAATATCAAACGCATTTAACTTGGTTATAGCTGCAAGCACTATAGCCGTAAGCCCGGCCGCAGGACCTGAAACACTCAGCTGAGACCTACTAAGAGAGCCGATAACAATACCGCCTATTATGCCACTGACAATGCCTGCAAACAAAGGCGCATGGGAAGCCTGAGCAATACCAAGGCATAAAGGAAGGGCAACCAAAAAAACAATAAGGCCCGAAAAAAAATCTTTTTTAATATTGAACGGTGTGTTCTTTTCCATAAAGAATTAAAATACTATTTTCTAGAAATTAATGGCGAATGACGGTGCCCTGAACAATGAAGAACTCAATTACAGGCAGCAGAAAGCTAAATGCAGTAAATATAAATGAATGCGATTATGGAACCCGTATACCTGCCGGTAAAGGTCACGGAAAAGTGAAAGAACTATTAGACACAATACCCATGCTTTCACGGTATTGCACACTTTTAGTTTATATTAGGAGTAAAATTTATGAATTCAGCTTAACAAAAATCAGGAGGGCGCGTGGGGATGTTAGGCACGAAATGATCAGGCAGAATTGAGGTTTGGTGAATAGCTACCTGTATTTTATTACCATATACATTTACTGCGCTGACTATTGAGCTTGCGCTAAAAACGGTAAATGGATCCACTTCTTTTTTTAACTTACATAAGTTACAGTCATCATCACCGTTATCACAATCATCACTATGTACTTCCTCACTTGATTGTGCTTTACAGCATAGTTTTCCTATTTCTCTTATCGGTAATACCGAACAAAGAAATAGGAAAATAAAAAAATATGCAAGCAACATTTTCATGTATGGCAAAGTAAAGACAAAGCTTTCAATATTTCATGTTTAGGCAGCTACGAAATTGTTAATTAAAAGCATAATATTAAAATTTATTATAACATAAAGGATAAAAAATAAAATACCGGCGTCATTTAACCATAAAAGTTAGTAAAGCTAAATAACTTTGTAAGTGGTAATGCAGGATAAGCCGGATATGCCGCAACGAAAAATCATCCATATAGATATGGACGCATTCTTTGCGTCAGTAGAGCAGCGTGACAATCCTGAATTAAAAGGTAAACCTGTGGTTGTCGGCGGCTCACCGGTAGGCAGGGGCGGCGTAGTTGCTGCGGCAAGCTATGAAGCAAGGAAATTTGGCATCAGGAGTGCCATGCCCTCGAAAACTGCAGAGCGGCTTTGCCCGAATGTTATTTTTATCTATCCCAGGTTCGCAGTATACAAGCAGGTTTCAGCGCAGATAAGGGAAATATTCAGCCGGTATACCGATCTTGTTGAACCGCTGTCGCTTGATGAGGCCTACCTTGATGTTACAGAGGATAAACAGCATATAGGGTCTGCGATAGCAATAGCTCAACAAATACGTGAAAGCATTAAAGCGGAACTAAACTTAACTGCATCAGCTGGCATATCAGTTAATAAATTTGTGGCCAAGGTAGCCTCGGGCCTGCAAAAACCTGATGGACTTACTTTTATCGCACCTGGCGAAGTAGAACGGTTTATGAGCGACCTGAAAGTGGAACAGTTTTATGGTGTAGGAAAAGTAACCGCTCAAAAAATGAATAAAATGAATATTCTGACAGGGTACGATCTGAAACAATTCACCGAGGAATTTCTTTATGAACACTTCGGCAAGGCGGGAAAGTTCTATTATAATATTGTGAGAGGGATAGACAACAGGCAGGTGGAGCCATACAGAGAAACAAAATCAGTAGGTGCCGAAGACACCTTCGCAGCGGACCTTGAATTGAAAGAGGATTTGAATGAAGCAGTTCATAAATTAGCGCAGATAGTTTTCGACAGGCTTAAACGTAATAATCTCAGCGGAAGAACAGTAACTTTAAAAATAAAATATCATGACTTTGTCACGATTACCCGCAGTAAGTCTCACCCTGCGCAGGTGACCAGCATGGAAGAAATAGCAGCTATTGCAACCGGGCTGTTAGTAGCTACAGATTTGAATAACAAGAAAATACGATTGCTGGGCATTTCTATTTCCAACTTTGGAAACGAATATAACAAAGGTGCCATAGGCTGGCAGCTAAAACTATTCGAGCATTGATAAATACCTTGAGCTGAATTATATATAAAGTAAAAGAGCCCTGCGGTGGTTGCAGGGCTCTTCTTTGCATTACGGCAATATTACTGTGTTGCCGCCAACATAAGGGCGGGCATCAAGCGCCAGCTTCTGGTTGTCAGCAGATAAGCTGTGGAAGTTGAAGTTAGAGCCTGATGGCTTGGTTGCGTCCAGCATCTGGTCTTCGGTGTCACTCGCCGCGTTGTTGGAGTTCATGTACAACATATCCTGTAGCATAAGTAACGGTAGCAGACGAACCACCAGCACCAATTATAGCTGTTACAGCGCCACTGGTGAGATGCACAGTTGCAACCGCAGTGTTAGAGCTGCTCCACATACCGCCTGAAACTGAATTGGATAATGTAGATGATGCACCCGGGCAGGCAGAAGCAATACTCGTAATAGAACCAAGTGTGCCACCTGACACATTGATGGTAACTGTAGCCGTGTTAGTATACCCACCAGTTGTACCAGTAACAGTATAAGTTCTTGAAGCAGTAGGTGTAGAAGTAACTGTAGCGCCTGTAGTACCACTTAAATTTGTAGCGGGTGCCCATTAGTAGTAAATGAGACAACCGGACCAGGTACAGCAAGTGAACGGGCAGAAGACGTGCCGGTAGATGCATTGTAAGTACAACGTAGCACACAACGGTACTGAATGGCGGCAGTAACAGTAGCGGCGTAGGTACTATTAGTGGCACCGGCAACATTAGTCCAGGTGGCACCGGTTAGCGATGACTGCCACTGGTAAGCAACGTTGGTAGTAGTTGCACCACTTAATGAGAGTGTAGAGGTGTACGATGGAACACAGCCTGTAGTTGCTGTAGCATTAGCTGTGCCGCATGTGGGTGCACCACTACATGGAGGGGTAAAGGTAAATACAGAACCATTTGCAACCCAAGTAGCTAATGTTGTTGTGAATGTACTTGATGATGCGGTTGTAGCTGCAACAGTTGCGAGGCTTTTGTAGTCGCTGGCACTGTTCGCAATACCTATTGAAGCGGTTGAAGTAGTCGTATTGGTTCCAAATAACCCATAACAAAATTGTACTACATTTGATGTTTCATATAGTTTTATCTGAAAATTGCTTTTTCGCGCATTTCCAGGTTGATTTAATGTATTCCAGCTGGACCACTCTATTGTAAATACTCTATTAGGGGATGTGCCTGTCGTAGTATAATATACATTGTTGCCTGCATTGGTACCCGTGAGGTCATCCCAGTATAGCATCAGGAAACCAGCGCCTGGTATTGATGCAGTATTGTCTAAAAGAGCGTCAGCTGTATAATTAGCCAGTGATGCCCAACCATTTGTACTTATTGATACAGTTGTGTAGGCTGTGCCGGCAAAATAAAAAGTAAAACCAATCCCAACTGAACTTTCAATCAAGTCATCATTACCGCCTAATGACGTAGTGGTGCCTGATCCGGAAATGCTCGTAAAAGTTGCCCCTGTAGTTCGCGCGTAGGTATACGCAGCGGCGGTCTGCGCCCAAGAACTACCGGCAGAGCCGAAACACAAAAAAAATAATGCAATACGAAGATAGGTAGGAAATTTTCTCATAATTAAATCCTGATTAAATATTTTTCGCAAATAGCTGGTAAAGACAACCTTTATAGTACGAATATAAGAAAAGAAACAACTACTTAACACACAACACATATGCATTAAGCACTAACTAACTGTAATTGAACCCTAGCTATAATTGCAAGGGTAAAAAACATGCTCAAATTGAAACTTATAGTTAAAAGCATGGTTTATGTTAATATGAAGTGAAGATTAATAGGAATGATTAACCAGTAAATGGATCAATAAGTTATACACGCATTTTTAATATAATATGGGTAAACTATAATGATAACCCCTGAGATTGCTTTGTTGTTATTTACACAGAATTAACTCAGCTTCATTATACAGCAGGTCTTTCTTGATGGACACTACCCCCACTTCTTCACATACCAGCCCTCCGGCGAGGTTTGATATTTCTGCCATTGTTTTCACATCTTTCGTAATCGCATAAACCATAGATGCAGTTGCTATTACTGTATCGCCCGCTCCTGATACGTCAGCAATATTCCTGATGTGTGAAGGAATAATACCAGATGTGAAACCATTGTTATAATAAACCCCTTTTTCTGAAAGCGTTATAAAAGTAACCTGGTGGTGAAGGCTGCTATACAATTTTTGATGAACTAAAGCCAGATCGCCTTCGTCGCTTTTTAAATTTACCACATGTAACCCTTCCACCACTTCCTTCAGATTGGGTTTGAACATAGTTACATCCCGGTAGGCGAGGAAATTTTTCTTCTTGGGGTCCACGGCTGTTACAATACCAATTTCTTTACAATGGGCCGATATTTTCCGTATCACATTTTCCTTCAGCACACCTTTATTGTAATCTTCAAAAATAACAACCTGCGGCTTAACTCTTTGTAGATACTTAAGTACCAGATCAATAAAAGGATGTTCTTCTTCGGTATACAAGTCATCAGTTGTTTCGTCATCGAGCCTCATCATCTGCTGGTTGCGGCTTATTATTCGAACTTTGGTGGTTGTGGGCCTTCTCCAGCTTTGCATTATCAGGCTTGTATCCAGGCCGGCTTCAATAGCAAGTTTTATCAGCATCTGCCCTTCGGCATCATCACCCACTACACTGGCAACAGTTACCTTAGCGCCCAAAGCCCGGCAGTTGACCGCCACATTCGCTGCTCCACCAAGGCGGCTTTCTCTTTTCTGGAGTGCGACCACCGGCACAGGTGCTTCAGGTGAAATTCTGTCTACACTACCCCACCAGTAATTATCAAGCATTACATCCCCTATCACCACAACGTGCAGGGCATTCATTTCCTCAAATATATTTTTAAGATCAGATCTGTTCATTATTTACTTTTTTGTGAAAAGTAATAGACGGGAATTCCGGTGAGCACTATCACCAATCCGAGGCCGGCGTACTGTGTTTGTATAAATAATAATGCAACACATATAAAGGCCGCAATAGCAATATACAGTGCCGGTATAAACGGATAACCAAATGCTTTGTATGGCCGGGGATGATCAGGCCTGGATTGGCGGAGTTTAAAAATACCAGCTATAGTTAAAATATAAAACAACAACACAGTAAATACAATGTAATCTAATAAATTACCGTACTGACCGCTTAGGCAAAGCCCGCAGGCCCATGCGCACTGCATCCATAAAGCCCGGGCAGGCACACCTTTGGCGTTGAGCTTACCGGCACTGTTTAGAAAAAGTCCATCTTTTGCCATGGTGTAATAAACCCTTGCTCCTGATAATATTAAACCATTATTACAACCAAATGTAGATACCATTATGAGCAGTGCAATTATTTTAGCACCATTTCCGCCAAATATTTTTAAAGCTGCGGCCGTGGCCACCCGCTCTGATGGCGCATGTGCAATTTCTGAAATGCTCATTACATGCAGGTACATAAAGTTCATGCTAATATAGAGCAAGGTTACTACCAAGGTACCGATGAAAAGGCTGAGTCCTATATTGCGCTCCGGCCTTTTCAACTCACCAGCTATAAACGTTACACTGTTCCAGGCATCACTTGAAAATAAAGCACCCACCATTGAAGCACATAATGCCGCAACAATTGCGCTGCCTGATAGTGACTTATGAGTAATGACAGTTACTTCCTTACTGATTTCCATTGCTTTAAAGGGATGTTCCCAGTTGGCTGACCAGACCGATCCGTCAGTAAACATGGTGAAACCAAAGATGATAAGTGCCGCAATGGCTGCTATCTTGGCAAATGTGAAAATAAATTGTATCCACTTGCCGCTTTTAACTCCATTTGTATTTATAAACGTAAGGAAAATAATAATAGCTATGCCCACCAGCTGTGCAGCGGATATATGAAACCCTGTTGCTGTGCCATACAGGAGATTCTGATCACCCAGTTCAGGAAACAAATAACCAAGAAACTTACCGAAGGCCACCCCTACTGCCGCAATTGTACCTGTTTGTATTACGGCAAAAAAAGACCACCCATACAGAAAACCAAAAAACTTACCGAATGCTTCCCTAAGATAAATATACTGACCGCCCGCTTCCGGGAACATACCGCTCAGTTCGCCGTAGCTTAATGCGGCTGTAAGCGTAATGAAGCCTGAAATGAGCCACACTGCGATCAGCCAGCCGGCGCTTCCCAGCTTTGAGGCAATATCGCAACTGACAATAAATATACCCGAGCCTATCATAGACCCTATGACAAGCAGAGCCCCGTCAAGCAGGGTTAATGAACGGCGAAAAGAAGAGTTATTGTCCAAATCAGGCTAAAAATAATGAATTATTTATTCTTCCCGCCAGTTTCATTTTTAGAGTTCGCGTTCATACCGTCTATAACGTCTTTTGTTATATCCAGCTGTTTATTTGCATACATTATAGGAGAGCCGCCACCCGCTGAGTAAGTGAGTATAAAATCGTAATGTTTATCTTTATTGTAAGTTTCCAGATAGGCGTCAAGGCGCTTTTTAAGGTCTTTATTAAATTCCTCCTGTTCTTTCACCAGTTGTTCGGTGAGGTTCTGCTTCCGGCCTTCGAGGCTCTGCTGCATCATTATCAGCTCCTTCTCGGTTGTCTTATATTCGTTTTCACTTATACTTCTATCCTGCACTCTTTTCTGTAATGCTTCGCCCTTCCGCTGCATCTGCTGAAAAGATTGCTGTAGCTCCCCTTCCATCTGTTCCTGGCGCTTTTTAAAGTCTTCCCGGCGGCTTTTCAGCAGTTCGTAATGATTTTCCAGTGAGTCGATATTTACATATGCTATTTTTGCTCCACCACCGGCAGCCACCGGCTGACTTCCTTCGGGTGTTTTGCTTCCTGTATTTGAACCGCAGGATCCCAACAAAATACCGGCACTAAGCACAAGCAAACAACCAGACGCCAAAGAAAAATTTTTCATTTTTACAGCCAATTTAATAAGGCGTCAAAAGTAATAGATAACTTGAGTGAAAAAATAACAAAAGTGTTAAAAAACTAAAAATTAGGTGTTTAAGCTGTTCTCACAAGAACAACATAAATCGACCATAGGCTTTTGAAGACTTCAATTTAAATAAAAAATATTGATCTTGTTTTTTTACCTCAATAATTCCATCTAATTTCCACCAAAATTCAAGGCTATGAAAAAGATAGGTATAATTGGTTCCGGTGCTGTAGCAAAAGCTTTGGGCGACGGATTTTTAAAACACAACTACGAAGTAATGCTGGGTTCGCGTTACTTATCGAAAATAACACCCTGGAAAGAAAGCGCAGGAGAAAAAGGACACATTGGCAGCCCTGTGGACGCTGCGAAGTTCGGGGAAATAGTGGTGATTGCTGTGAAAGGAAGTGTAGCCGTAAATGTACTGGAGGAAGCCGGGCCACAAAATCTGCAGAAGAAAACAGTAATAGACGCTACCAACCCAATAGCTGACTCAGCCCCGGAAGACGGTGTAATAAAGTTTTTCACTAATCACGATGAGTCATTGATGGAGCGCCTGCAGACCCAGTTTCCCGAAGTACATTTTGTTAAGGCCTTCAACAGCGTGGGCAATGGTGTGATGGTTGATCCTCAGTTCAATCAAAAACCTACCATGTTCATCTGCGGCAATAATCAAAACGCCAAAAAAGATACGACTGAAATATTAGAGAAATTTGGCTGGGAGGTAGCTGATATGGGTAAAGCGACTTCCGCAAGGGCCATTGAACCATTATGTATGCTTTGGTGCATTCCCGCAATAAACAACGGCGAAATAAGCCACGCATTTAAATTAATAAAAATGTAATTTTGTTGACTTTTATTAGTGGCAGGAATCAATTTTTTCGTTTGCAGGAGTTATTTCATTAAGAATACCGCTCAAGGTGAACATCAATTAATATTAAATGTTATGGAGCCTATAATATCAATAAAGGGTTTAAGTAAAAAATATGGCGATAAAATTGTATTACAGAATATAAACCTGGAAGTGGAGCCTGGCCAGATAATTGGCTACATAGGCCCGAACGGCGCGGGCAAGTCAACGACAGTAAAGGTGCTGACCGGCATCATACAGGACTATGAGGGCGAGGTGACCGTGATGGGCAGAAAACTGGCTGATAACCTGATGGAAATAAAAGGCAAGGTGGGTTATATACCTGAACTTGCCGAGCTGTATGACCTGCTTACGCCACGGGAATACCTTACTTTCACGGGCAGGCTGTACCACCTGAGTAATGATGTAATTGAAGACCGAAGCCGCAGAATGCTTGAATCATTCGGCCTACTGGCTAATATTGACCAGCGGATGGATAGTTTTTCTAAAGGCATGAGGCAAAAGGTACTGATAACAAGTGGCCTGCTGCACAACCCGGAGATTGTGTTTATGGATGAGCCCCTTTCCGGGCTTGATGCCAATGCAGTAATATTGATTAAGGAATTGTTACAGGCATTGAAGCAGGAAGGGAAAACAATATTTTATTGTTCCCACATGATGGATGTGGTTGAAAAAGTATCGGATCGCATAGTACTGATAAGTAATGGAATGATATTAGCAAATGGCACCATTGATGAACTAAGGCAGAATAACGGAGATACCTTGGAGCAGATATTTTCACGGCTTACATCAGCTGGAGGCTTTACACAAAAAGCTGACGACCTGGCCGCCGCTATGAAGGAAAATTTCACCGCCCAATAACACCCGATGAACAGATTATTATTTAAACTGATAATGCTTGCCTCGCCGCTTTGGCGGAGCTTGGGTGCTGATGTTATACAGTTGGAGGCCATATTGGATATGCGCCTAATGATTGACGACCGTAAACCGTTGAGCACTGGCATGGGTAAGAGGCAAAGCCAGAAAAAAGACAGGAAACACGGCTCAATATGGAGCGCACTGCTTTTTACATTTATGGGCGTGTTATATATTATACCTCTGTACGCTATTCCCGATCGCATAACAGGTATGTCTGTCTATTTTTCATTGCTGCTAGCATTTATCACGTTAACGCTTATTACTGATTTTTCCAATACACTTTTCGACAAGAGGGACAAATACATACTATTTCCCCGCCCGGTAAGTGATAAAACACTTGTACTGGCCAAGTTGTTGCATGTTTTCATTTACCTGCTGCGCATGGTGCTTCCGATGGCTTTACCTGCCTGGGTAATGCTGGGCTGCATTGACGGCTGGGCCTCTGCGCTGCTGTTCCCGCTGCCGCTTACATTAATGGTTTGTCTCGCTCTGTTCTTCGTTAACAGCTTTTACTTGCTGGTGTTGCACCTTACCAGGCCTGAAAAGTTTAAAGACATCATTAATTATTTTCAAATATTCACTTCCGTAGTGTTCTTTGCCACAGTTTACCTTTTGCCAGGTTACTTTAACCGGGAAGGCAACAACAGGTTTGACGCATCAAATTTTGCCTGGTTGAAATTTCTGCCCTCATCCTGGCTGGCGGCCTGCTGGGTTTGGATAGGTTTCCCCGCCCCGCAGCAAAATACATTAATGCTAAGCATTATAGGTATTTTACTGCCACTTCTTTGTGCTTTTATTCTTATAAAATGGCTGTCGCCACAGTTTTCAAAGAAAATCAGCGGTATTGATGGCATTGAGGTTACTGAAAGCAGCAACAATACCGCTGTGAAATCATCATCAAAAAGCAAAATTTATGTTCAGCTTGCGCGGCTGTTCAACAGAAGTGAAGAAGGGCAGGCTGGCTTTATCATCACCTGGCTGCTCACCTCCCGCAGCCGCACATTCAGAATGCGGGTATACCCTTCCTTCGCGTTTATACCCATCTATTTTATCTACCTGCTTTCCCAGGGCAAAAACGGAATAAAATACGCGATAGCTGATCTGCCGCATACATCAAAACACCTGTTGCTGCTCTACATGTCTTCCTATGTATTAATAAGCGGCATGAGCTATATGATAATGAGCGAACAATACAAAGCTGCGTGGGTGTACTATTCCTCACCAGTAGGGGTACCGGGAAAAGTAATGTCCGGTGCGTTGAAAGCAATGTGGGTTAAGTTTTTTCTGCCGTTTTTCAGCGTCCTAAGCATTTTCACTTTGGTTACATGGGGCCCGCAGGTATTGCCTGATTTATTACTTGCGCTCATTAACGTCACCCTGCTTGCGGCATGTATCGCACGCGTCAGTTTCAGGCAGTTGCCATTTTCAATGATGGAACAGGCCAAACAAAAAGGCGGCAAATTTCTAAAAGGGCTTATCTCCATGCTGGTACCCGCCACGCTTGGTTTAGGGCACTATTTCGCAATACACCTTTGGTGGCTGAAACTGATTTTTATGTTGCTTTCGTCTGCCATGCTTTGGCTGGTATGGGACAGCTATTCAAATACCACCTGGGCAAACATTAACAGGGAGGAGCAAAATTCCTGATTGGCGGCCAACGGCTATCTTTTGCCGTCAAGCCCTGCCTGCAGCATTGCCTTCACTGCCGGCCATTCACTGTCAATGATACTATACATTACAGTGTTTCGGTACGCTCCGTTAGCCCTTATGCGCTCCTGGCGAAGAATACCTTCAAATTGGGCTCCAATTCCCAGTATGGCTGTTCTGCTACGCTGGTTGTTTTCGTCTGTTACCAGTTGAACCCTTATGGTTTTCAACACCTCAAAGCAGTAAGTCAGCAGCAATAACTTACACTCCCTGTTGAAGCCTGTGCGCCAGTAAGCAGGGTCATACCAGGTCCAGCCAATTTCAAGTTTCCTGTGTTCGGGGAAGATGTTATGAAACAACGTACTTCCAATAACTTTATTCTCTTTTTTATCTATTACAGTAAACGCGTACTGCTCCCCCGTTGCCCGTTTCAGCAGGGCACTGCGCAGGTGGTTCATAAGTATATTATCATTGGCACCGTTTATGGAAATAAACTCCCATATTTTTTCCTCGTTCGCTATATCAACAAGGGCCGAAAAATGTGACTTATCAAGCGGAACTAATTTTACTCTTTCCCCTTCCAGCATTACAGGGTGTTCTATCCAAGCCATTATAAGTATTTGATTAAAGTTTTCCTGTAAGAAATAATTTTAGGTCAGCAGTTACCGCATCAATTTTCTTTATATCATAATTGTAACAAACCATGCCAGTTTTACAATCGGCCACTGGCAGGGAAATGCCATTCCTTGCTGTGGTCAACTTATATAAGAGACTAAAAGATGCGTTAGTAAATTCCTCAGCATAAATATCTATATCAAGTATATCATTGTAAAATGCCTCGCCCTTGTATGCTATCATTACATCAGCCATTATCAGGCTGGTACCGGCGGCTTTCATCTCGGTATGGCCACCGCTGCCCAGCAACATCATGCGGGCTTCATGAATGATAGTGAGTAATGAATCGTTACCTACATGGCCGCCATAATTAATATCGCTTATCCTTACAGGTATTGACACTGTGATTAACGGTTTTTCTTCAGGAAATTTTATCTTTACACGTGCCATAATACTTTGTATGCGGCTTAAACTATATTGCTTATGAAAATTATTTGCATCGGGCGAAATTACGCGGCGCACGCCAAAGAATTAAGGAATGACCTGCCAACGGAGCCTGTTATTTTTATGAAACCAAAATCAGCACTTCTGTTACCAGGCAAGCCTGCTTACTATCCTGAATTTACAAAAGATCTGCAATACGAATGCGAACTGGTGATAAAAATAAGCAAGAACGGCAAATTTATACAGGAAAAATTTGCCCATAAATATTATTCTGAAATCACTTTAGGGATAGACTTCACCGCACGTGATGTGCAGCGCGAACAACAGAAAAAAGGATTGCCATGGGAGATAGCCAAAGCGTTCGATGGGTCTGCCGCAGCGGGAACATTTGTAACGCTTGATGAGTCGATGGATATTAATAACCTCGGTTTTGAGTTAAAGTTGAACGGGGCAACAGTGCAAAAGGGAGACACACGCGATATGATATTCAATGTAAACAACATTATTTCATATGTATCAAAGTTTTTCACTTTAAATACTGGTGATCTAATTTATACCGGTACACCCGAAGGCGTGGGGCCTGTAGCTATTAACGACACCCTGGAAGGCTACCTGCAAGGAAATAAAATAATGGAAGTGAAAATACAGTAACCTGTATAAATAAAAAATAATATGGAAGTACAGTTGGAAGCATCATGGAAAAACGAGCTTCATAAGGAATTTGACAAGCCTTACTTTCAGCAGGTTGTCGGCTTTCTTAAAAAGGAAAGGGCAGCGGGCAAAGTAATATTCCCGCCGGGCAGGCTAATTTTCAATGCTTTTGAATGTACTCCTTTTAGTAAGGTAAAGGTGGTAATACTTGGGCAAGATCCCTATCATGGTAAGGGACAGGCACATGGCCTTTCATTCTCCGTGCCAGAGGGAATGAAGCCACCGCCCTCGCTTGTAAATATTTTCAAAGAATTGCAGGCCGACATGGGCATCGACTTGCCTAAAAGCGGCAACCTGGAACCATGGGCGCTTCAAGGTGTTCTGTTGCTTAATGCGTCACTGACCGTGGAGGAGAATGATGCTAATTCTCATGCCCAGGCCGGTTGGCATATCTTTACTGATGAAGTAATAAAGCACCTCTCCATGCACAGAAATAACATTGTTTTTATGCTATGGGGCAAGTTTGCACAAAACAAGGAATTGCTGATAGATGCGACAAAACATAAAATATTGAAAGCGGCTCACCCCTCGCCTTTTTCAGCCCACAGCGGGTTCTTAGGCTGCAAACATTTCAGTAAGGCAAATGAATGGCTAAAGGAACATGGCGAAAAGCCAATTGATTGGCAACTTATGTAAAAAATAGGGAAAAACTAACTGCTGTAATCAATAAAATGAGAATAACTTTACGGTTTGCAAACGAAACAGGCAACCATTGAAATTCATTAAAAACTTACCCGGACATATATTCGCTATCTATGCACTGTTGGTGTTCGTAGCTACTATGCTCGTGGTTTGGGTACCGATATGGATTATCTCTTTCTTACCTGAACCGTACAGAGCCCGGTGCCTGCATCCGGTTTTCAGGCTTTGGATGGGTGTATACATGCCATTGATATTTTGCCCGGTATTCAGGAAAGGTAAGAGCAATTTTAAAAAGGATGAGAATTACGTGGTGGTACTCAACCATAACTCTTTTTTGGATATACCGGTATCATCGCCATGGATACCCGGTCCTAACAAAACACTTGCAAAAAGCGAAATGGCTAAGGTGCCTTTGTTTGGTGTCATCTATAAAACAGGCTCCATATTGGTAGACCGAAAAAATGAAGGAAGCCGCCGTTCCAGCTTTAGCAAAATGCAGCGTGCGCTTGAGCTCGGTATCCACTTGTGCTTGTACCCCGAAGGAACACGCAATAAGTCAAAACAACCGATGCAGCAGTTTTTTGATGGCGCTTTTACAACAGCCGTGAAAGCACAACGGCCGGTGATGCCCGGAGTCTTGTTTAATACCGGCAGAATATTGCCGGCAGACAAAAAATTCTGGTTGCGCCCCCTACCCGTACACATTCATTTTCTGGAGCCAATACCTACCGCCGGTTTAACATTAAGCGACGTGCCGAAGCTCAAAGAAAAGGCATACAACCTAATGGAATCTTATTATACCAACAATAAAAACAAAGTATGACATTCAGTATTATAGGCAGTGGTAACATCGCCTGGTTTTTTGGGAAGAAAATAGCGGCCGGTGGCCACCAGTGCAAAGCTGTGTATGGAAGAAACGAAGCTACCGTAAAAGAACTGTCGGACGCTTTACTTTCACCTAAATTTGGCGGGATAGATGACATACAAGATGAAATTTCAGATGTTTGCTTTCTGGCAGTGTCAGATGCCGCCGTGGCTGAAGTAGCAGCTAAATTACATTTCAAAAAAACGATACTGGTGCACATGGCCGGTGCTTTGCCACTTGATACCATTAAAAACGCAAGCCCTGACTATGCAGTGCTGTGGCCGGTATATTCCATATTGCGCAACAACGCAACAGCGCACAGGGATATGCCGCTGGCATGGAACGTATCAGGCGACAGGGCGAAAAGGTTTGTGCTGGAAATGGCTCATGCAGTAAGCGATAATCTGTTTGAGGCCAAGGATGAACAACGCAAGTGGTTGCACCTCTCAGCGGTGATGACTAATAACTTTATTAATCACCTGCTCTCTATTAATGAGAAGATATGTGCAGAAAACCACCTGCCTGCATCCAGTCTTCAGCCATTGATTACGCAAACCTTCGAAAGAGTAAAACACGCCTCACCAGCCACCATACAAACGGGCCCTGCCATCAGAAAGGATGAAGCGACCATTGAGCAACACCTGAAACTACTTGAAGCGCAACCGGCACTATATAAAGTATATGAGGCAATGACCAACTCCATTAAGGCAATGCACAAGATGAAGTGAGGTTTATTGCACAAATACTTTTTTTAAAAAGATAACGGGCTTCGCTGCGAAGTCCGTTATCTTTTTAAAATGGCAACATCAATTACAGTTCAGGATACAACGGGAACCTTGTCATGAACTCATTCACCTCTCCTTTTATATTTCGGATGGACTGCTCATCATCAGGCGAGGTAAGCGCACGGTCAATCCAGTCAACAACATATTGCATGTCGTCTTCTTTCAGCCCCCTGGTAGTTACCGCCGGCACACCCAACCTGATGCCGGAAGTGACAAATGGAGACTTATCATCAAACGGCACCATGTTTTTATTAATGGTAATGTCTGCTTTCACCAGGATATTCTCTGATTTTTTGCCGCTAATATTTTTGTTTCTCAGGTCAATCAGCAACAGGTGATTATCAGTACCGCCTGAAACAATATCGTAATCTTTTGCCAGGAGGGCTTTTGCCAAAGCCTGCGCATTGGCCACAACCTGTTTGCTGTAGTCTAAAAAGGCAGGCTGCAGCACCTCGAAGAAAGCGACCGCTTTAGCGGCTATAACATGCTCCAGCGGGCCACCTTGTGTACCCGGAAAGACGGCAAGATCTATTAGCTGGCTGAGTGTACGTGTTTCACCTTTCGGGCCTTTGGCGCCCCAGGTGTTTTCAAAATCTTTCTGCATTACTATCAGTCCGCCTCGCGGCCCGCGGAGCGTCTTGTGCGTAGTAGTTGTTACAAAGTGGCAATGCTCAAACGGGCTGTTGAGCAAACGGGTAGCTATAAGACCCGCAGGATGCGAAATATCTGCCATTACCAGTGCGCCAACCTTATCAGCAATAGAGCGAATGCGGGCATAGTCCCAATCTCTGCTGTAGGCAGACGCACCGCATATGATGAGTTTTGGTTTGTGGGTTGTGGCCTGGCTTTCCATCATTTCATAGTCTACAAGCCCGCTTTCCTTTTTTACACCATAGTGAACGGCATTATAGAGCTTCCCAGAAAAATTGACCGGCGAACCGTGAGTAAGGTGCCCGCCCATGCTTAGGTCAAGGCCCAGTATAGTATCTCCCGGTTTTAATACGGCAAGCATCAAAGCCGCATTAGCCTGGGCGCCGCTGTGTGGCTGCACATTGGCATACTCAACTCCAAACATCTGCTTCGCACGGTCGATGGCTAATTGTTCGCTTTTATCTACTACTTCGCAACCGCCATAATACCTTCTTCCGGGGTAGCCTTCAGCATACTTGTTGGTCATGGTGCTGCCCATGGCCTGCATTACCTGCAGGCTGGTAAAATTTTCAGAAGCAATAAGCTCCAGGCCGTGGCGCTGGCGCATCAGCTCTTCATTAATGAGGTCAAATATTGCTGTATCTCTTTGCATTGTCATGGTTTTGGACTGCAAATATAAACCCGCTACACACTTGTGCCGCCATTTATTATCGGTTTGGCATTAACATCAGTTTTATTATTACCAAAACAGTAAAGTAAAGGGGCGGATTATTGCATGGAAATTTTAGTCCACAGCTCTATTCAGGAAGTTGATAAAGGGCTGCATGGTCGTGAACACATGTATACACTGGGCCACGAAACCGGGCGATGTCAGCTGCTTAATAGTAATGGCATTATGAGTTGCCACGAAACTCTTAAGTTTCAAATACTCAATAGCGGGATTATCGGCAGCGTAACCCTGGGGCGGTGTTTTCAGCTTTTCCCCCTCAATTGAAGGGAACAACTGTTTGAATTTCTTATTTTCAGTGATGGCCAAAAAATCAGCAAAATTATAATCTATCTCCTGCCTTATTTTTTTCAGTATACCGGCTTCCGGCATCCACATGCCACCGCCAATGAAGCTTTTTCCGCCCGGCTCAATATGCAGGTAAAAACCAGCTACCTCGCTTTTCTTACCTCCCTTGCTGAACGCCGCCCCAAAATTCGGCTTATATGGTGTTTTGTCCTTCCCAAACCTGACATCTCTGAAAATTCGAAAGACACAGTCTTTAGCTTTTTGCCCGGCATATGCGCTGTCGGTTGCTTCCAGACCTTTCAGCAATTCGCCAACAACTTTTTCGAAATCATCTTTGGCCTCGGTATATGCCGCACGGTTAGCGTCAAACCAGGGTCTGTTATTATGCTCCGCAAGCTGCTGCAGAAAAGTTACTGTATTCTGATGTAGCATAGTTTTGTCTATAATAATTTTATTCTGCTGCAGGCATTAATTTGTTTATCCGTGCGGAATACTGGCCTGCGATGTCATCTCTTTTCAGCTGGTGATAAATATTGCCCATCAATGAGAGCATCTCTATATTATCAGCATCAGTTTTCAGATAATTATTAAAGTAGCCAAGGGCGGAATCCACCTTATTTTCTTTTAAAGCGTCAAAACCTTTCAGGTCGTTATAAGACGAACGCTTTGATACAGCAGATAAGGGGCAACCTTTCACTTCTGCTTTAAAGACCGTATTAACTGATAGCCAGGTACGGGCTTTTATCTCATCCTCAGGTATCAGGGCTATGTGAAACACAGAGTAATCCCATTGTTTCTGGTTGCGCTCCCTGAACCGCACATAGTCAACCCGCACATTTTTGTATTCAGTAAGATATTTAGATAGCAGATGCGCGGCGTTGCAGCCTATCACCAGCGTATCGGTTGGTTTCATTTTGGCTATCACATTTGTTTTCAGCCATTCAGCGTCCTGTTTTACACTATTATAATAGTAATCCATTTCATAGTTGCTGTAAGCACCTTCTACCCCACCTGCAAAACCATTGTAATAACATACAGTATTAGGAAATGTGCCAGCAATAAAAAGTACTGGCTCTATCAGCAACAAGCCGGCAACGGCAATGCCATATTTGAAATTCTTTTGCGCCAGATATACAGTAAAGTAATGCCACCCGCCCGCGGCCGCAATGGCCAGCGAAGGGAATGCGAACATAACATGCCTCCAGGAATGGTACACGTTAGCTTTGGAATAGATAATATAAAATATGGGAAACAAGCCCGTAAACACAACAAAGTAAATAACAGCGGCCATAGGGCGCTTGCGGGCTCCCCATAAAAAGAAAGCCATAAGTATAAGCCCCGCCAGTAGCACGTAGCTATTGGTGATAATAAAACTCTTGATGAGGTAGTTGGCAGGCAGTTCGCTCGAGGGCACTTTGGTGCCTTCAAACAATTGCAGAATGCTTACCTTGAAATTACTCATTTCATGGAGGGCGGTAAGTGGATTAGATATCGGGTTTTTTTGCCCGTAAGGCCAGAAAAGACTGCCCGCAAGGTAACCCAGTACAGCAACTATTGCCAATGGCTTTATCCAATCTTTTGGCGCCGTTGCCTGGCCCTGAAAGCATTGGCGGATAACAAATACTATGGCCGCAAAGACAAACAGATAAGGAATCAGCAATATACCCCCAACCCTTACATCAATAGTGATTCCTATTGACAATATTGCATACACATAGTCTTTAATGCGGGGCTTAGGTAAGTGCCGGAACAGGTTAATAATACAATAAATGGAAGCTATATACGCTGTGGCAAATGGTATATCCTTAGGGTTGTTCATGGCATGACCCAGGAAAAATGGCGATAGAAACATAAGCCAGGCGCACAAAACCGCCGCCTGCTTGCTGAAGGCCATTCCCGCAATACGTGCCGCAAAAAAAATAGCCAAAAAACCTGCCCAGGCATTCAGCATGTGCCTGGTCGCGTATTGACCCAACGGTGAAACTTTGTTCGCAATAGCGCAGACAATATCAAAAAAACCACCATAGTATTGTATTACGCCATCCCTGTTGAACTCCTGGGGCATATTAAAAACAGTCTGGTCACCGCCAAGCGTAGTGAAATACTTAAGAATTGCTTTGCCATATTCATTCATATCCACCTCGTCACCTGAAAGGCCGTAGGAAAAGCTCATAACCGTCATAAGAATAACTATAACGACCAGGCTAGCGACCAATACTTTTGACCATATCTTGTTTTCCCCTGTAGCTTCGCTGCCCGGAGAAAATAGTGGGATTGCGGTACTTTTTGCTGTTGTTGTGGTTACAATTTGCGCCATAATGCGTGAAGATACAATTGTGATTGAAAAGCAAAAAATTCAAAACTGCATTTGGCAGGCAGGCGGCACTTTCAATAGCAATTCAATGCCTTATAATGCTGAATCGGCAATTTTATGTTGCAGGAAATCAACCATTTTCCTGACTGCGGCGCCACGGTGACTGATGGCGTTTTTGACAGTTAGCTGCAGTTGGCCGAACGTGTCAGTATGGCCATCTGGAATAAAAGCAGGATCATACCCAAAACCTCCTGTGCCTGCCGGTTCCTGTGCTATTGCCCCCCTGCAGATGCCTTCAAAATAATAAACCTCTCCATCCCATATCAGGCAGATAACAGCTTTGTAAAATGCGTTGCGGTTTTTAATACCCTGTAGTTCGTCCAGCACTTTCTGAAGGTTTTGCCCGTCATGCCGGCTACCGGAATAATGCGCACTGATAACGCCCGGAGCACCATTGAGCGCTTCAACGCACAGCCCGCTGTCATCAGCGAATGTATTTTTGTTACAGAAACTATAGATAGCCGATGCCTTGGCCAGCGCATTTTCTTCAAAACTATCATACGGCTCAGGTATCTCTTGTGTAAACCCAATATCAGCCATTGACAAAAGCTCAATATCATTTATCATAGAGGTGATCTCCAGTATTTTCCCCGGGTTATTTGACGCTACTACCAGCTGCTGCATAGCGCAAAGGTACAGCGTAGATAATAAAATTGTTTATCGCCAAATTTTCAGCTACATTTATTGCATAAAATCACCATCATGGCCTGGGAAGAAAAAAACAACTCATTATACCGCTCTTTTACATTTAAGAATTTCAGCGAGGCATTCGCATTCATGACCCGTGTAGCCTTCGCCGCAGAAAAACAAGACCACCACCCCACCTGGCACAACACCTGGAACAAAGTAGAAATGTGGCTCAACACACATGACAAGGGCAGTATTGTGACGGAAAAAGATCATAAACTGGCGAAGGCGGTCGATGAGATATATGGGGAGTAAATGGCAACATGCTAAAAAAATCTTGCACAAGCTACCTTCACCTGGCCCACACAACCACTATCACCAACAAACCAAATGAAATAATCGCTGCCCATGTGCGGATGGTATGAAATCTGTTCAAGGGCTGCTCGAAGCGGCGCCTTGCGGTTACCAGTATTTCTCAGCCTGACTAAAACCGCTCAGCGTCTTCACTTTCATTCGTTTTCAATTTCAACTCGTAAAAATCCTTTCTGCGGTCTTTTAGATTCCGCACGCTTCCGTAGCTGTGCAGTTCATGCAGCAGTGATAAATCTACCTCGGCTATAAGAATCATTTCCGTATTTGCAGTCGCCTCGGTTTTTATGCAATTTGAAGGGAAAGCGAAATCACTTGGCGTAAAAACGGCGGACTGTGAGTAAGAGATATCGAGGTTTTCGACTTTAGGTAAATTGCCTACGCTGCCTGTAATAGCTACGAAACACTCGTTTTCTATTGCACGGGCCTGGGCGCAAAGCCTTACACGCATATAAGCATTCTGGGTATCTGTTAGAAATGGGACAAATAAAATTTGCATCCCCTGATCGGCGAGCAACCTGCCCAGTTCGGGAAACTCCACATCATAACAAATTAATATACCGATACGGCCTGCATCAGTATCAAAGACTTTCAGAGAATTTCCACCCTGTATCCCCCAGTGCTTTGCCTCATCAGGTGTAATGTGTATCTTTTCATATTTGTCAATAGAACCATTCCTATGACATAAAAAACCAACATTTTTTAATGTATCTTCTTCAATACTGGGCAGGCTACCTGTAATGATATTTACATTGTAGCTGATAGCAAGCTCCCTGAAACGATTTTTAATTTCCGGCGTGTGTTTTGCAAGCTCCCGCATGGCATCAGCCTCTGACATATGGTTGAACCCCGCAAGCAGCGGCCCGTTAAAAAGCTCAGGAAATACTGCAAAATCACTTTTGTAAGCCGATACTGAATCAACAAAATACTCCAGCTGGCTGAACATCTCGTCTATATCTTTATACAACCTCATCTGCCACTGTACCAAACCTATCCTAACATAAGTTTTTACGTTGAACAGATTTTTAAGGTCTGCAACATAATAAACATTAAACCATTGTAAGAGGGTGGCAAACTCTTTGCTCTGCTCGTCTTCAGGCATGTAATTATGCAATACCTTCTTCACGTGAAAGTCGTTAGCCAGCTGAAACGACAGTACGGGATCGTAAATTTCTTTATTCTTAACTTTCTGAATATAATCCTTAGGCGTTAAAGTACCCGCATACTCGTGAAAATTAGGTAGCCGCCCACCGAAGATTATAGCTTTTAAATTAAGATTTTCACAAAGATCTTTTCTTGCATCATAAAGCCTCCGGCCAAGTCTCAGGCCTCTGAAATCAGGATGTATGAATATTTCAATACCATATAAAACATCCCCTTTACGATTGTGTGTGTTAAATGTATAGTTTCCGGTTATTTGCTTATAAGTATGCTCATCGCCAAATTTTTTATAATCAACTATTATTGATAATGCGCAACCAACAACCACACCTCCGGCTTTGATCACTATCTGCCCTTCGGGAAAACGGGTGATCAGACTCTGTATGGCGTCAGAACTCCAGTAACCTCCCTGCCAGCCCTGGTAAGATGCCTTCATAGCCGTTAGCAATTGCTGATAATCCTCAAAATGGAGCGCGCCTATCTCAACCTGTTCTATCATAAACTCGTGTTAGGCCCAAAGGTAAGGAATGTGTAGCAGTGAAGGATACGGGTTTGTTAGTGATAAACAGTTCTGTTTATGGAACATTTAATTAAAAAAGAACGCAATGCGCTCCATTTCTATGTAGTCCCAGTTAGATTATTCTCAAACTTTTTTATTGAATATTTGAAGAAATTGGTGGCTGTTTTTCATTCATTAACGTACAATCACACGTCAGTCATCTATCCGGTTTTCAATATCCATTTGTTGATGTAAAATTCTAATCACCTCTACCACATCTTTTACAACTTTGTAAAAAATAATATGTGATTTGACTTTTGAAACCCGGTACCCTTTTCGAACATGGTTCATTGCCTTGCCGGAATCCGATTTTTTACAAATAAAATCAATTTCATCGAATATAATATTATAGTAACGGTTCGCCTGTTCATTAGACTATTTCTCTCGTATAGTGCCAGATTTCGTCAATATCAGCAAGTGCCTTTTTGCTAATTAAATAAGGCAATGATTTCATAAAATTGATGCGTTCAATTTCTCCAAATGAGCTTTAGGGTCAAAATTCTTTACAAATCCGCTCTTTTCTCCAACGCAAAGAGCCTCGTAAAGTACTTGTCTTTTTTGCTCTTCTGCTTCAAGCAATCGTAAGGCTGATCTAATCACCTCGCTTGCCGAATTATATTTTCCAGATGAAACTTCACTTGAAATGAATTTATCAAAATGATCGCCCAACAAAACCGAAGTGTTATGTGCCATGATAAGCTTTTTTCAAAAGTATCAACAAATGGTATTATTTGCAAATAATTGACAAGGATACTTGAATCAAAATCTACATATAAAGCATAATTTATCCGGAGATTCAATGTTCTAACTGTCCTAAATTACATAACCCTTGCTAGGCAAGGGTTATGTAAAGTGTAGTCCGACCTGGATTCGAACCAAGACAAACAGAGTCAGAGTCTGTTGTGCTACCGTTACACAATCGGACTGTGCAGTCAGAGTGCAATGCTAAGTTTTTTTTTAGAAAAAGAGGA
>JACMPD010000088.1 GCA_014377675.1 Taibaiella sp. | reverse complement strand
TATATGTACAAAATTCTAACGACCTTATTTTTAAATTTTCATACTGTATTTTTTAGGTAATTCCGTTCGCAGCTACTCCATGTTAGGTCGAAGCGTCCCGCTTCCGGGAGGCTTGTCTGTTTTAGGACGAAGGGGAGTTTGTTCCGATATATCATTTACAGGGGCGTTAAAAACGTCCATTCGTGGCATCCTCGTTACAAAGGAGGACCAAGGTATCACGCCCTTTTCAGGGCTTACTCGTTTTTTTCGTTATCCCGATGGGCGATGCCCATCGCTGATATATTACGCCCTTTCAGGGCTGGTAGATACGGTAATGCAATGGTATCACGCCCTTTTCAGGGCTTACTCGTTTTTTTCGTTATCCCGATGGGCGATGCACATCGCTGATATATTACGCCCTTTCAGGGCTGGTAGGTATGGTAATTCAGAGGTTTGTGCCTATGGGGAAATACGTGACGTTGATCCTTGTTGGTTGGGCACGAGTTGGCCACCGGACACGGGTTCAGCGGGCCCCGCTGAGCCCCAACAAGAGGAAGCGACGGGCATCTGGGAAGCAAGCGGACGCTTCAACCGGCGAGCGGCTTTCTTATATTTATTTTAAAACCAATTATTCATAATGGCTTGGGGCAATGCACTCCTTCCAGTAATCTATTATTTTTCTAATTGTCTCTTCAAGTCCGCCAATTGAGTTTGGCTTAATAAAAAACCCCTGAACCGACATAGCGTAGGCATCTAAAACAGCCTTCTTTGTAGTTGATGTGGTGAAAAACAAATAAGGAATGCACTTGGTTTGGAGTTGCTCATTTGTAAATATCTTACTACGCAGTTCAAAGCCGTTTATTCTCGGCATATTTACATCTGATAGTATCAAAAAAGGATGAACATCCGTCATATTTAAATAATCAAGTGCAGCGTTTCCATCGCTGAAATAGACTATATCATTTTTGTGATTCAATTTTTCAAAAATCTCAATGAGCATCTGCTGATCATCAATATCATCTTCAATTACAATAATTGGTCCTGTCTTATTCATGCTGCTGCAAAGATACAGTACTTGACACCTATTAGTGTTTTCACAAAGTTAATACAATTTAAAACTTACAGGTATTACCTTTAATACCTATCGTTCCCTATTGATAATTAATGAGTGAAAAGATCTTACCCCACACAGTTGTATACCTATGTTAAATAACAGCCTTAGTAATGCTGTTATATTTTGTTAACAATTTTACAGCACTTGTTTATTGCCCTGCAAGGAAATTAATTTTTCATGTTGGTAGAATATATAGTTGTACCTTCAATTTAAATTAGGCACTAAAAAATAAGTGGTTAACATAATAATTTAATTTAATGTTTGTAAATTATTTATATGTAATGGGACAAACTGAAAGATTACGGGCATCTGAAGCAGGCACTTTATTAGCTTATGTTCACCATATTTTGTTAGCTGATGATGATGCTGACGATTGCCAGCTCTTCAATGAGGCGCTGGAAGAAATAAATATAGCTTACAAACTTACAACGGTAAGAAACGGAGAGCAGTTAATGACGCTCCTTAACCACCAAACCCCACTGCCCGATATTCTTTTTCTTGACTTAAATATGCCGAGGAAAAATGGTTTCGAGTGCTTATCAGAAATAAAAAAAAGCGAAAGACTTCATAAACTCCCGGTTATCATCATCTCTACATCGTTCGAGCAAAAAATAGTTGACCAGTTGTACCAGAGGGGAGCGCAAGACTACCTACGTAAACCCAATGAATTCTCAAAATTAAAATCCCTCGTTGCGCACGCAATTTCGATGACTGCCCTATCCAGGTTTACACAGCCAGCCATATAGCAATAGGTGTTGTCTTATTAATCAAAAACAATGGATTCAAATACAGAAACACACAAAATACTGTCTACCAACGAGTTCCCGGTCGTTGGCATTGGTGCCTCTGCGGGCGGGCTGGAAGCGTTTAAAAAATTCATTATTGCTATCCCGGAAAACTCAGGAATGGCTTATGTGTTGGTACAGCACCTTGACCCCACCCACGAAAGTATTTTACCCGCATTGTTGCAAAAAGTGACTCCAATACCTGTATTGGAAATATCTGATGAAATAAAGGTATTACCCAACCATATATACATTATTCCCAGCAACAAAATGCTCGTAGCCAACGATGGTGTATTGCAGCTGAGTCCACGCCCTGAAAAAAGCAAGAAGGAGCTGAACTTACCCATCAACCTCTTTTTCTCCTCGCTTGCTGAAGTGCACCAGGCGCACGCCATTGGCGTAGTACTCTCAGGCACAGCGTCTGATGGCACAGCAGGGTTAAGAGCAATAAAAGAGCATGGAGGCATTACGTTTGCGCAGGATGAGGCTTCAGCGGCCTACGATGGTATGCCGCAAAGCGCCGCCCGTGCGGGTGTTGTTGACTTTATTATGCCGCCTGAAAACATACCTGTAAAACTCGTAGAAATAATGCGGAAGCTCAACCGCAGTGATGACGAGCTGGAAAACGCGCCACAGGAGGAGGAAGAAATATTTAACCAGATCCTTATCTTACTTCGCATATGGAAAGGGACAGATTTTACTTATTACAAGCACCCTACTATACGCCGGCGCATACTCCGCAGGATAGCCATTAATAAAAGCGAGACCCATGAAGACTATCTCCGGTTTCTAAAAACAAATGAAAATGAGCAGGACGCACTTTATATGGAACTCCTGATACCTGTTACGTCTTTTTTCAGAGATGCCGCGGTTTTTGAAAATTTATGTGAATTCATTTTCCCCGCTATTCTGGAAAGTAAAAGCGAAAACGAAACCATCCGTTTATGGGTGGCAGGCTGCAGCACCGGGCAGGAAGCCTATTCAATCGCCATTTGCCTGAAAGAATTTATTGGTAACAGCGCGCAAAAGGTGCAGCTATTCGCAACCGACTTAAGCGAACCGGCAATAGCAAGGGCGAGAACGGGACTCTATTCCAAAAATGAGGTGGCAGGTGTTACACAATCACGGCTCCTTGATTTTTTTAAGAAAAGTGCTGACGGATACCGTATTAATAAAGAAGTGAGGGATATGTGTGTATTTGCAGCCCACAACTTCCTGAAAGATCCGCCGTTCAGAAACATTGATTTTGTCAGCTGCCGCAATGTGCTCATTTATATGGAGCAATACCTCCAGAAAAAGGCTCTTGCTACATTCCATTATGCGCTTAACCATAAAGGAAAATTACTCCTCGGGCGCTCCGAAACTACAGGTAGTGTACCATTCCTCTTTAGCGCAACTGAAAAAGGACAAAGGATTTTTACACGGCAAGATGCTCCTGCAAGGTATATGCATGTTGCCACTCCCCGCACCGAGCAAACCATACCTGACCTAAATACAGGCAACAAAATTGCAATTGCCCAGACTGATTTCCAAAAAATAGCCGACAGTGTTATACTTGCAAACCATACACCCGCAGGCGTGGTCATTAACGACTCAATGGATATTGTCAGCTTCAGGGGCAAAACAGATGATTATTTGGTACAGGCACCGGGAAAACCAACTCATAACCTGCTCAAAATGTCAAAGGTGGGTATTGCTTTTGAACTACGCACGGTAATACAAAAAGCAAAAAAAGAAAAAGCAAGTGTAATAAGAGACAATACTACAGTACCGATTAATGGTATACAGCTGCCTGTTACCATTGAGGCCATACCCCTGCCTGATATGGCCGAGCCGCATTACCTGGTGCTTTTTTATGAAACGCCTCATGCAAGGCAACAGAAAACGACGGTAACATTATTGGCATCTCAGCGGGCTGAAGATGAGCTGCTCAACTATCAGAAAATCGAAAAAGAGCTGGCTCAAAACCGGGAGGATATGCGCACCATAACCGAAGACCAGGATGCCGCAAATGAAAAACTACAGAGCGCCAACGAGGAACTGCTCAGTGGCAGCGAGGAGCTGCAAAGCCTCAACGAGGAACTGGAAGCCAGCAAAGAAGAAATGCAAAGCACTAATGAAGAACTCACAGTGCTGAACCAGGAATTAAACAGCCTGAATGAACAACTTAACACAGCGAACGAACACCAGCTGCTGCTGCAAAAAAGGATGGAGGCACAAGCCCTGATGACGGAAAACCTGCTGATGACAGCACCGGGGTTTATTTGCACTATGACCGGGCCTAACCATGTGTATGATATGGTTAATGAAAGATACCAGCAGTTGTTTGGCAGCCGCTCTATAAAGGGTAAGCCAGTACTGGCTGCCCTTCCTGAGCTTGCAGGGCAAGGAATTGATGTACTGCTTGACAATGTATATAACACCGGCATACCTTATGTAGGCACTGAAGTATTGGTAACACTGGCGAGAGATGAAGGAGAACTTCCGGAAGACAGGTATTTCAATTTCAGCTACCAGCCCATTTACGACGAAAATAAAGTTATTTATGCAATCCTTGTTTTTGGTTATGAAGTAACAGACCAGGTAATAGCACGGGATAAAATATTCTCAATACAGCAGGCCCACGCCAAAGACATGGAGCAAAAAGTGCAGCTGAGAACTGCGGAGCTAAGCGATGCCAATGAGCTGCTGCTGCAAAAAAATATTGAGCTTGAATCGTTCAACTACATATCAAGCCACGACCTACAGGAACCACTCAGGAAGATACGGACTTACGCCTCACTTATACTTGATAAAGAACATGATTGCCTGTCGCAGCGGGGAAAAGATAATTTCATGCGCATACAGGCGGCGGCGGTGCGCATGCAAACCCTTATTGAAGATTTATTATTGTATTCAAGAGCAAGCGTCAGCGAGCGGATTTTCAAAAAAACTGACCTTAATACAATTGTTGATGAGGTAGAAAATGACCTTTCAGATACCATCGCCGAAAGTGGCGCTATCATTGAATCGGTTGATCTCTCAGAGGCGAATATCAATTTTTTCCAGTTCAGGCAGGCAATAAATAACCTACTCACCAATGCTATTAAATTTGCCAGGCCAAATTTGCCGCCGCACATCACTATTAAAAGCAACATTGCCGAAGGAAGCGAACTCCAAAGCCAAAACCCGGGCCTGCCACTCAATAAACTTACACCTGGCAGAAAATACTGCCATATCATTTTCTCTGATAATGGTATAGGGTTTGACCCCCAATACAATAACAAGATATTTGAAGTATTTCAGCGTTTGCACCAAAAGGAGCAATACAGCGGCACTGGCATAGGTCTTGCCATTGTAAAAAAAATTATTGATAACCATAGCGGAGCCATTACAGCACTGGGCAAGCTGAACAGCGGTACCCGGTTTGATATGTATATACCAGCGGATTAGAGCAGAAGGCGTAGCCCACCCTAACACGTACGCTGGCCGAAGTGCCCCGCTTCGGCCCAACATGAGGAAGCGTCGCGCTTCCAACAGCCAAGGGCGATTGCTTGACTGTTTTAGGACGAAGCGAGAAGCTTCGAATAGTGAGGTGGATACTCTACCATAGTAGCTACTTAAATCTACAGCCGAACACCCAATTGCATTTACTTAGAGCACCTGGCTAATGTCATTGACTTAGTAGGTATATAGCCCTCAAAAGGCGAAATATATAAGCGATGGATGTAGCCCATCGGAACCATAACGGAAAACGGATAAGCCCTCCGAAAGGGCGTAATACCATTGAGGCAGGACAATTATTAAGTTGATGTGGAGATTATTCTCTTAAGTCAATGACATTGGCAACCGGACCCAACTTTATCCGCAGAATTGATGGTCAGCAAAATAAAATCATCAATAAAGACAAAATATCTTTAACTTTACGTAAGAAATGAAAAAGCTAATCGCATTAGTATTGATGGTAACTTATACGGCTTGTGCTGTTGGGTTTACTTTTTCATTTCATTACTGCGGTGGGCATTATAAACAAATATGTTTTACTGCTGACACTGAAAATGGTTGCTGCGAGGGAAATGAACATAAAAGTAATTGCTGTGAGGACAAGGTAATTAAGGCAAAGTTTAAGAGTGACCAATCATCTTCCGCTAAAGTATTCTTGTTAAAGGTGTTTTCTCCACAAGCAGTGCTAAACCAGTACGTGGTATTTCAACAAATTATCACTCATGAGAACTACCAAACTTATGTTTCAAATGATTCTTCCCCTCCCATTACCTCAGGTGTTCCAATTTATCTGATGAACCGTGTATTTAGAATTTGATACCCGGTGCAGAATTGTATTGTTTATACTCACCAATGCATGTGAGTGCTTATTCTTAAAAAATTCTAAATTCCGAGGACCTTTCAGCCTCAACAAACAAATTCATAAAATGAAAAAGATAATAACTTCAATAGCATTGATGTTAGCCGCGGCTATTTCCAATGGACAAACGACTGCTACAAACTGGACAGCTATGGATTGCAATGGTCAGAGCGATACATTATTCAGTCAATTAGATAGTGGAAAAGTAATTGTATTCGCTTGGGTTATGCCATGCGTCGCATGTGTCAATCCTTCTAAAACCGCATATAACGCAGTTCAGAGCTTCGCCACCTCCAACCCCGGTAAAGTTCGTTTCTATTTGGCAGATGATCTTGGTGATGCATCTTGTTCTGCATTATCAAGTTGGGTTACTTCAAATAATGTCGGTGTAACGGCAAATATGAAAATTTTCAGCAATGCGGGAAATCTAATTGCTGAAAGTGATTTTGGAGGTACAGGTATGCCACACATTATAGTTATGGGGGGAGCATCGCACACTATCTATTTTAATAAGATGGACAGAGCAGCCAATGATACCGCTGGTATAACCAGCGCAATTAATTCTGCCATAGGAACTGCGGGTATTTCTTCTATGAGTAATAAAATGTCGTTCAGTATATCACCTAATCCGGCGCAAGAGCTATTTTCTATTACTTGTGAAAAAGCGATAAAGAAAGTTACTGTGCTTTCTATTGATGGTAGGGTAATGAAAGAGGATCAATATCCTAATGGCAAAATCAACCCTTCAGTTGATTTATCACAACATGCAAAGGGAATTTACCTGATTAAGGTAACCGATGCAGATAATAATACAGGCATGGAGAGAGTGATAAAACAATAATTACGATGAGAAAGAAGATACTTGTAGTCGGAATACTTACTGTATTCGCAACTATCTATGCCTGCAAAAAAGAAAAGAAAACTGCTCCGTTATATAATCCAACCTATACAACGGTTGATGTCCCGGCTTTTGCTAAGACATATCTCGGAGATATGCCACATCCGGCAGATAATCCTCTGACTGTGGAAGGGATTGCACTAGGCAGAATGCTGTTTTATGAAAAAATGATCAGCAATGATAAGAGTATGAGTTGCGCTTCATGCCATAAGCAAGCAAATGCTTTTGATGATCCCCGGCCATTTAGCCAAGGAACAAACGGAGTTTTCGGTGACCGAAATGCGATGGCGTTAGTAAATATGGGTTGGGATAGACATTTTTTTTGGGATGGCAGGAGAAGTTCACTGGAGGGACAGGCACATGATCCGGTTACTAATCCTATTGAAATGGCAAATACCTGGACTGAAGTTGTAACCCGGTTACAAAACAGTTCAACCTATCCTGACTTGTTCTTCAAAGCTTTTGGTACAAACACCGTTGACAGTAGCCTGACAATGAAGGCCATAGCCCAGTTTGAACGTACGTTAGTATCCTTCAATAGTAAGTTTGATAAGTACCATCATCAAGGCGATACAACTGTATTTACCCAACAGGAAAAAAATGGTTTAAATATTTTTGCTGGTAAAGGCATGTGTAACAATTGCCATTTGATGAATACACTTTTAACAGACCGGGACCTAAAAAACAATGGACTGGATGTGAATCCTGCTGATGCAGGGCTTATGAAATTTACAGGTAATGCAAATGACAGAGGTAAATTTAAAGTACCTACGCTTCGCAATATTGAAGTAAGTGCACCATACATGCATGATAGCCGTTTTGGTACCCTTGAAGACGTAGTTAACTTCTATAGCTCAGGTGTAAAACAAAGCAGCCCCAATATTGATGAACACATGCCTGATTTTGGTTCGGGGTTAAATTTAACAGCTCAGGAAAAAGCTGATCTTATCGCGTTTCTAAAAACATTGACAGATCAGACATTTTTGACCAACCCAAAATTCAGCAATCCTCATTAAGTAATACGAGCCATAGTAATATGGCTCGTATTATTTTTCAATCACTACTAGAAGACGTACACTTTTTTCCGTAATGTGGGGAATATTTTTAATTTTCGACAGACCCAGGTCACAAGTACTCTTTCCGTGCCTTATAACACTCCGCACTTTACGGATCTCTGTGCACCTTTGACTTGCTTTGCGTTCAATTTTGGTATTAAAGTAAAACTGTGATGTTTGCTTTGTGGGATAATTATTCTTTTATAGTTGGTAATAAAGTATTGCAGACAGTAGCACGGGAGTATAAATTTGAACGCATCAAAATGAATAAAGGGCTTTATAGCGTTATCTTTAATTGATGTTTTACGAAAAACTATCCTTGTAATGGACAAGGCATCTGAAAATTATTTACTAATTACTATAATCCATTTCGTAAGTGAAGCTCATTATTAGAAATATGGTGTGTCCCCGGTGTATAACATCGGTAGAGCAAATTCTGAAAAAGAATAAACTTGAGGCTAAGCACATTCGTTTGGGCGAAGTTGAGCTTAATAGTGATCCGGATGAGACCGTATTGAAAAAGTTTGCTGATGATTTAAAGCAAACTGGATTTGAGTTACTTGATGACCAAAAAATGCAGCTAATAGAGCAAATTAAAAACCTGCTTATTCAAAAAGTACAGTCCGGGAATGTTGAGGAGCATTTTAGCGTCATCAAATACCTTACTGAGTATATTTTCAAAGACTACTCCGCTATTAGCAAGCTTTTTTCAGAAGTAGAGAGTGTGACAATAGAACAATTCTTTATCCTGCAAAAAATTGAGAAAACAAAGGAGTGGCTTGTATACAATGAACAGTCATTAAGCCAAATAGCTTTTGATCTCGGATACAGTAGTACCCAGCATTTATCCAATCAATTTAAGAAATTGACAGGAATGACACCTTCTCAATTTAAGCGGCTTGGTGCCATTCAACGTAAACCAATTGATAGCGTAAAGAATTAGGTGGTTGCTTCGGCTTCCGTTAATCTATACAACTTTTCAAAAATAGTGTACGTCGCTTGATATGGGGTATGCGAATTTTGTAAAGTAAAAAATGAGTTATGGATGCAGGTAAGAGTACGGTTAATATTCCATTGGAAGGTGTGGACAGCGAACATTGCGCCTTAATAATTGATAATGGACTTAGTAAGGTTCATGGTGTCCTATCTCATAAAGTCGAACTCAACAACCGCAGAGCTATCATTACTACAAATGATGATGCAACAGTCGTCCCTGAAGTAGTAAAGGCGATTAGAGATCTCGGATATGATGTGGATACGGTTAAAAAAACATTCCCTGTTCTCAATATGAGTTGTGCATCGTGTGCAAGCAGCGCACAAAGCATTTTAGAGCACACTCCGGGTGTGGTAAATGTCTCGGTAAATTATGCGAACGCTAGTGCTCAAATTGAATATGTACCCACTATCACCGAGGCTTATAAGCTAAAAGCCGCCGTGCAGGGGATAGGCTACGATTTGATGATTGATGAGACAGAAGAAGCAAAAGACGCATTGGAGGATGTGAATAGGAGCAAATACGACCTAATGCGCAGAAGCACTATTGGTTCGGTCCTATTGTCTATTCCGTTGCTTTTAATAGGGATGTTCTTCATGAATATTCCCTATGCAAATTATATTATGTGGGCGTTGGCTACACCGGTCATCCTCCTATTTGGCAATCAATTCTTTATAGGCGCATGGAAACAGGCAAAACACCGCTCTGCAAATATGGACACGCTTGTTGCGCTGAGTACGGGTGTCGCTTACCTATTCAGCGTTTACAATACTGTATATCCTGAATACTGGCACAATAAAGGCTTACATGCCCATGTGTATTTTGAGGCTGCCGCAGTAGTCATTGCTTTCATATTATTAGGCAAGATGCTGGAAGAAAAGGCTAAAGGCAATACGTCTTCTGCTATAAAAAAGCTAATGGGATTGCAGCCCAAAACAGTTACTGTTGTACACGATGGTGGACACCAAATGGAAATGCCGATAGCAAAAGTGAAAATTGCAGATACTATATTGGTAAAACCGGGCGAGAAGATAGCAGTGGATGGAACGGTAAACTTAGGATCCTCTTTTGTTGATGAAAGCATGATTAGCGGAGAGCCGGTGCCGGTAGAAAAGAAAGCTGGAGAAAAAGTATATGCAGGTACAATAAATCAAAAAGGAAGCTTTCAGTTTAAAGCGGACAAAGTTGGGGGCGATACAGTATTAGCGCAGATTATAAAAATGGTGCAGGATGCCCAAGGTAGCAGAGCACCCGTACAAAAGCTTGTTGATAAGATCTCGGGAATTTTTGTTCCGGTAGTTATTATAATAGCGGTCGTTAGTCTGCTTACCTGGATAATGCTTGGCGGAACAAATGGCACTACCCAAGGCCTATTGGCATTGGTAACTGTGCTGGTGATAGCATGTCCTTGTGCTTTGGGCCTGGCAACCCCGACTGCGATAATGGCAGGAATAGGCAAGGGTGCTGAGCATGGAATACTTATTAAAGACGCTGAAAGCCTTGAATTGGCAAAGAAGGTGAATGCCATAGTGCTGGATAAGACAGGTACCATTACTGAGGGTAAACCAGAAGTCTTATCCGTTAAATGGAAAGGCGGCATGCAACAGGAAGAGCTTTCAGGTATAATAAAGGGTATTGAACAGCAGTCAGAACATCCATTAGCCGAAGCGGTTGTACGATATTTTAAACAAATAAATGTGCAGGCGGTGCAAGTTGACGGGTTTGAAAGTTTAACAGGTAAAGGCGTAAGAGCAGCTCATGCCGGTACGGAATATTTTTTAGGAACATCTGCTCTTATGCAGTCAGAGCATATTAGGATAGAACCGGAACTGCAACAAGCAGCAAATGATTGGGCTTCGAAGGCGGCGACCGTAATCTGGTTTGCTGACAAATACAATGCGCTTGCTGTAATTGCAATTGCAGATAAGATAAAAGAAAGTTCAATTACGGCAGTTAGGCAACTACAGTTGGCGGGAATAGAGGTATATATGCTTACCGGCGATAACAAATATACGGCAAAAGCTATTGCCGAACAGGTGGGTATTAAGCACTACAAAGGAGAGGTATTACCGGCAAGCAAGGCTGAATTTGTAAAGGAGTTGCAGCAGCAAGGTAAGGTGGTGGCAATGGTTGGCGATGGCATTAATGACAGCAATGCGTTAGCACAAGCCGACGTAAGTATTGCAATGGGTAAAGGAAGTGACATTGCGATTGACGTGGCTAAAATGACCATTATCTCGTCAGACCTATCTAAAATCCCTAAAGCTATAAGGCTGTCCAAACATACAGTTGCCACTATTAAACAAAATTTGTTTTGGGCATTTATCTATAACATGATAGGAATACCGATAGCGGCAGGTGTGTTATATCCCTTTACTGGTTTCCTATTAAATCCCATGGTAGCGGGGGCTGCAATGGCACTGAGCAGTGTAAGTGTGGTAAGCAATAGCCTGCGTTTAAAATGGCTAAAGCTATAGTTGCGGTTTAAGTGTAACTTTCTTCCAGCAAAGTATAACAGCCGCCGTCTCATAACTCCGAAATTTGTAAAAAAAAGATATGGAATACCAATTTAAAACGAACATCAATTGTAGCGGCTGTATTGCCAAAATCGCTCCCTTCATCAATGCAAATAAAGGCATTCAAAAGTGGAAAGTAGACACTTCCAATCCTGCGAAGATTCTTATAATCGAAACTGAAAATTTAAGTGGAGATGAGGTAAGACAAATAGTGGAGACCGCTGGGTTTAAGGCTGAAGCAGTAAACGAGAAATAGAATTAATAGAAATTAATAACATTTAAACTAAAAACAATGAAAAAGACGCGCATAATTTTCACAT
This sequence comes from Taibaiella sp., assembly GCA_014377675.1. Classification (GTDB taxonomy): domain Bacteria; phylum Bacteroidota; class Bacteroidia; order Chitinophagales; family Chitinophagaceae; genus Flavipsychrobacter. Next base: position 5,151 of record JACMPD010000088.1, on the reverse strand, counting down.
TCATAATGACCATTCTTGGCCAGTCGTTATTTGCCCAGAACACAAACATGCCACAAGCGCAATTGTTGGCAGCATATTACAATATAAAGAATGCCTTAGTAGCAGGCAACAGTTCAACTGCAGCTGAAAATGCCAAAATATTTTTGAAAACGGCAAATAGCATAGACTATAAAGTTATTTCCGAAGGGAATATTAATATTTTGGTTAAGGATGCCGGAGCTATATCTGAAACTAAGGACATTAAAAAGCAGCGGGAAATATTTGCGAATTTATCAAAAAATATGGCCGAGGTTGCAAAAGTTACAAAGCTATCTGATGCGCCAATCTATAAGCAATATTGCCCGATGAAAAAGGCGTATTGGTTAAGTAATGAAAAGGCTATCAAAAATCCCTATTACGGAAACAGTATGCTAACCTGTGGAAATGTTGAGGAAACGATTAAATAGCTTAAAAGCCTGCCGTTAATCGGCAGGCTTTTAAATGACACCAATTCAATTAGATAAGAATAAAAATAATTGTTATGAACGCTGTTGGCAGACTTTTAATGCGCTTAGTAAAAAGCATCTTTCTTCATAAAAAGCAATGCTGCAAATAAACATGAAACAGCTTTTTTTATTTCCATTATTTTTATTTATAGTCAATACAGCTTTGGCACAGCATGACCATGCTAGTAACCCCATTCCAAAAGCTAAACAAGAAGTTATATATACCTGTGTTATGCACCCGGAAATTCAAAAGTCCAAACCGGGTAATTGTCCAAAATGCGGCATGAAGCTGGTGAGAAAGGTGATAAAATCGGCCCCCTCATCTCCTGCTATAGAAAATAAGAAGGAGAACAAGCCTGAAATGAGTAGGGACGATCCAAGTGAGCATACTGGCATGTCAGTAGCGGATATGGAAGATAAACAGTATGTCGCAGAGACAGTTAATATGGAGCCGGGCAAGGTGGTTCGATATGATCTTTATGTTACCGATACAATTGTCAATTTTACTGGTAAACGTAAACATGCTTATGCAATAAATGGAAGCATTCCCGCTCCTGTCCTCACCTTTACAGAAGGAGATACTGCCGAGATATATTTACATAATAATCTTAAACGGGAACAAACATCGTTACACTGGCATGGTGTCATTCTTCCTAACCAAGCTGATGGTGTACCATTATTGACCACAGCTCGGATAAGGCCGGGGGAAACTCATTTATATAAATTTCCCATCGTTCAAAACGGCACATATTGGTATCATTCGCATAGCGGCCTTCAGGAACAGGCAGGTATGTATGGTGCTTTAGTATTCAAAAAACGAGAGCAGCACAAGACAAGTAAAGGAACTGGCGGGCAAACGGCAGCAACTATTTCCGGCTTTGACAAAGAATATGTGCTTGTGCTCAGTGAATGGGCGGATGAAAAGCCAATGCAAATTCAAAGGCGGCTACGGACGGGTAACGATTGGTATTCAATAAAAAAAGGTAGTACGCAGAGTTACAGTGAAGCCATAACACAAAAGCGATTTAAAACGAAGCTAATCAACGAGTGGAAGAGAATGAAAGCTATGGACGTCAGCGACGTTTACTATAACAAATTCCTGTCAAACGGAAAGCCTGAAAGCTCGTTTGCTGATTTGAAGGCTGGGCAAAAGGTAAAGCTCCGGATTGTTAATGGTGGTGCATCAAGTTATTTTTGGCTACAATATGCGGGCGGAAAAATTTCAGTTATTGGTAGCGACGGCAACGACATGGAGCCTACAGAAGTAGACAGGTTGATTGTTGCCCCCGCTGAAACTTATGACCTGCTTGTTACTATTCCCGAAAATAGGAGCTATGAATTTAGAGCCACACCCGAAGATCGTACCGGGGCAACTTCTTTATGGTTAGGCAGTGGAATGAAAATGCCAGCACCCGTGCTGCCACGTCTGAACTATTTCGCCGGAATGAAGATGATGAATGATATGATGAAAACGAACGGGCAAATGAAGGATATGCAAATGGAAATGCGAAATCGTATCATGGATATGAATACGGTAATGTACCCTGAAATAACCGGAAATAGTGAAACTGATAAGAAGCCTAAAAGCAAGCTTGACAGCACCAGGAAAAGCGGGGATATGGACGGGATGAATATGGACGGGATGAATATGGAAAACGGCGATATAGTAAGTCTCACCTATGAAATGCTCCGCTCTCCGGTTAAAACGACTTTACAGGACGGCCTTACAAAAAACCTTCATTTTATGCTTACCGGTAACATGAACCGATATGTTTGGACTTTAGATAACAAAACAGTTAAGGAAGCCGAAAGGATATTTATAAAGCAAGGCGAGAATGTACGCATAATTATTACCAATAATTCTATGATGCGGCATCCTATGCACTTACATGGTCATGATTTCAGAGTATTAAATAGCCAGGGCGAATATGCACCTCTTAAGAACGTCATTGACATTATGCCAATGGAAACAGATACTATTGAATTTGCAGCTAATCAGAGTGGTAATTGGTTTTTTCATTGCCATATTCTATTTCACATGATGGCAGGCATGGGCAGAGTTTTTAGCTATGAAAACTCCCCAATTAATCCTGAATTACCTGATGCTGAGAAAGCCTACAGGCAATTCAAGCGGCAAAAAGATCAGAATATGCACCATTTGATGATCAGAGCAGGTTTAGAGAGTAACGGCAGTGACGGTGAAGCAATGTTGTCCACCGACCGGTCTGCCATACAGCAAATATGGCACCTGGGCCTTCGGCCAGCGCATGGATATGAAAGTGAAACCAATATTGGTAGATATTTTGGAAGGAACCAATGGTGGTTTGCCTATGCTGGTTTTGACTATCATTATAAAATAATTGATCCTGTAATGGAGAATGGTCATGGTTTAATGGCAAAGAACATCTTTGGTGATGAGGGTAAAAATCTTCTCGGGCAAACGAGCAATAAAACCAACCGTAAAACAATTGTAGCAGGTGTACAATATACATTACCGATGTTAGTGTTGGCAGACTTCCGGGTTGACGGCAACGGCAAGTTTCGTTTTCAAATTGGCAGGGAAGATATTCCTATAACCAAGCGGTTACGGTTCAACCTCATGGTAAATACCGACAAAGAATACATGGCGGGGTTCAGGTACGTAGTAAATAAATGGTTAGCGGCTTCAACTCACTATGATAGCGATATGGGCTTAGGTGCCGGGCTAACAGTTACCTATTGAAAAATTGATTCTTTCACTTTTGTAAAACACGATAACATGAAAAAAGTAATGATGGCACTGTTCATCCTCATAGCAACCACGAGCGTTACCGCTGTATCTGCACGTGACGGGAAAAGCAAAAAACACAAAACAATTGCTACTAAGTATACTTGTACCATGCACCCCGAGGTAATAAGGAGTAAGAAAGGGAAATGCCCTAAATGTGGCATGAACCTCGTCCCGGTTAAAGCTCCCCATAACAATAAGTAATGCTAATAGCATGTGGCATTATAAATGGTTTTTCCAAGTTATTCCATACTCGTTGAAGCAATGGGTGAATGTTGGTTAAGCCCATCAGAACGTCTCAAGCCCGGAAAGCCCTGCATAGGCGCAATACATAATAAACTACCTGTACCTCGGATGATATTTTTCCAAGGTATTCCGGAGGTAGGTGCGGTCAAGGTGGGTATAGATTTCGGTGGTGGTGATGCTTTTGTGGCCCAGCATTTCCTGCACCGCGCGGAGGTCGGCGCCTGCCTCTACAAGGTGGGTAGCAAAGGAATGGCGGAGGGTATGGGGGTGTATGCCCTTACCCAGACCGGCCATCAGGGCCGCCTCCTGTATAATCATAAATACCATAATGCGGGAAAGCCCTGCGCCCCTCCTGTTCAGGAACAAAATGTCTTCATTGCCGGCAGCTATCTTTTTCAGTCCCCTCCGGGCGTGTTCCATGTACAGTTGTATCTGCGTTATGGCTTTTCCACCTATGGGCACCAGTCGTTCCTTATCGCCCTTGCCTGTTATTTTTATTATTCCCATATCCAGGTACAGGCATGATATACGCATGGTTATCAACTCCGTAACCCGCAGCCCGCAGCTATAAAGGGTTTCCAGCATTGCCCTGTTGCGTTGCCCTTCGGGGGTACTGTGGTCTATGGCGAGTATAAGCGCATCTACATCGGCAACGCTGAGTACATGGGGCAGGGTACGCCGTTGCTTCGGGGCTTCAATCAGTTCTGTTGGGTCACGCGGCACCATCTCTTCCAGCAACATGAAACGGTAAAATGATTTAATACCACTTAGTACCCTTGCGTGTGTGGCTACGGAAAGACCAAGATCAAAGATAGCGGCAAGGAAAGACTGTATGTGGTGGCTATCCACCTGCTCAGGGGTGAGGCCCTTAAACTCATCATTCAGGTGATCACGCAACATGGCCACATCATGCAGGTACGCTTCAATGGTATTGTCAGCCATTGACCGCTCCAGCATAAGATAAGCTTTAAAACCCTTTATATATGATTCCCACATTGGCTCCGGCTTTTGGCCACGTAAAACTAAACAAGATTATGGTCCCACACCCCTGCCCTGCGCAACAAAAAAACAAAGCCGCCCTGTGCGGGCGGCTGTACGTATCATTCGGAAATATTTTTATTTAACTTCAGGGTTCGGTGTTTCTTCCACAGAAGGCTCATCGGCGGGTTTCTCTATCTTGTCAAAGTTAAACATAAGGGAGAAGCGGAGCGTATTTGAAAGCGGGTTGCGGGTAATGCCGCTGCCCTGTGGCACTATGTATGCCGCGTTCAGCTCAAACACATTGTACCTTACACCAAGGCCGCATGTTATATACTGGCGGTCTCCGTTGTTTTTGTCTTCGTAGAAATAACCCGCACGAACCGCGAACTGGTTTTGATACCAGTATTCAAGCCCGAGGGAAAGGTCCAGCTTTTTAATCTGGTCACCCTTGCTGAAGGACGAAAACACACCGCTCACCACTGAAATCTGCGTATCACTGCTGTTAAGTGCAGGCACCAGCAGCTTGTTGATGTCTAACGCTACAGTAAATTTATTATACTGATCAAACTGAGACGTATAGGCGGCACCCACACCCAGATTCATAGGGATAAAATCTTTACGGGTTGAGTTGTAAGAGATTTTGGTACCGAGGTTACTGATAACGGCTCCGGC
>JACMPD010000087.1 GCA_014377675.1 Taibaiella sp. | reverse complement strand
TTATGGCAGCATTAATGTTGCTTTGGTTGAGCGGTTTTTAGCTGATTTGAATTTTACTTTTTTAAAAATCGCAAACAAACCGGGATATTACAAATATATTTCGAATAAAAGAAAGAATAATCTTAGATGTTCAAGTTTGAAGGACTTTCCATTTATGGTAATTTTTTATTGCAAACAGGATGTCATAATAATCGTTTCGGTTTTACATACTCATAGAAAGAATAAGTACATTTGATATTTAATAACGCTAGTCCCTCAAAAAATAATTCTCTTTTTATTTTTTACTTTTATTTTTTCCACATACCTTTGCACTCCAATTCTCATATTGCTCTTTAAAAGGTTGCATTTGGAAGAATTTGATCCGGGTATTTTTCGGGATACAAGGGGTAATCAATTCGTTAACACCAAAAATTAAAAAATGGCTAAAGAAATCAGTGGCTTTGTAAAGCTACAGGTAAAAGGCGGCGCGGCGAATCCGGCGCCACCAATAGGCCCGGCGCTCGGCTCCAAAGGCGTCAATATTATGGAATTCTGCAAGCAGTTTAACGCCCGCACGCAGGATAAGGCAGGAAAGATACTTCCTGTAACCCTTACGGTATTCACTGACAAATCATTTGAATTTGTTATTAAAACTCCTCCGGCCGCAGTGCAGCTGATGGAGCTTGCCAAACAACCCCACGGTTCAAAGGAACCTAACAGGCAGAAAGTAGGTAAGGTAACATGGGCGCAGGTAGAAGAGATAGCGAAAGACAAAATGCCTGATCTCAATTGCTTCACGCTTGAAAGCGCTATGAAAATGGTAGCTGGTACGGCACGCAGCATGGGCTTTACCGTAGAAGGTACTGCTCCCTGGGCTTAATTTTTCACCTTATTAAAATCTTTTGGCAATGGCGATTACAAAGAAAAGAAAAGCTGTAGAAGCGAAACTTGATAAAAATAAACAATATACACTGGCTGAAGCTTCAGCTATGGTAAAGTCAGTTAACCTTACGAAATTTGACAGTTCGGTTGATGTGCACATCCGTCTCGGCGTAGATCCGAAAAAAGCTGACCAGGCTATCCGCGGTACAGTTAATCTTCCTCACGGTACAGGTAAAACCAAGCGCGTATTGGTACTGTGTACTCCTGATAAAGAAGCTGAAGCAAGAGCTGCCGGAGCTGACTTCGTTGGCCTTGATGAGTTTGTACAGAAAATTGAAGCCGGCTGGACAGATATTGACGTAGTAGTAGCTACACCATCAGTGATGCCTAAGATAGGTAAGCTGGGTAAGATACTCGGGCCGCGTAACCTGATGCCTAACCCTAAGACGGGTACGGTAACCAATGACGTAGCCAACGCAGTAAACGAAGTGAAAGGCGGTAAGATTGCATTCAAAATTGATAAGGCGGGCATCATACATGCTTCAATAGGCCGTATCTCTTTCGCACCGGCAAAAATAGCAGAAAACGTGCAGGAGTTAGTCAATACCCTCGTTCGTATGAAGCCAGCTACCGCAAAAGGTATTTACCTTAAGGGGATAAGCATGGCGGCTACCATGAGCCCTGGCCTGTCTATTGACACAAAATCAGTAGGCTAATAAAATTTGCACTCCGCGGCTGCGTGGCGGCAATGCGGAGCAGGTGCAGATGAAAGTAAAAAATTTAATTAACTAATTTGAAAGCGGCAGCAGGTAGCGATACAGCACTGCCGGAAGGTCAAATTATCAACTTTTAAAAAAATGACACCAGCTCAAAAGAACGATGTTATTGGCGTACTGAAAGAAAAATTCGCACAGTATGACAATTTTTATATCACCAATACCGAATCATTAACGGTAGCACAGGTGAGCAAGCTGCGCCGCCTCTGTTTTGAAAAAAATGTAGAGATCAAAGTAGCGAAAAATACACTTATTAAGAAAGCCCTTGAAAGCTTTAATGATGATAAATATACAGGCATTTATGAGTCACTGAGTGGTGTTACAGCCCTAATGTTCTCTGAATTCCCGAAAGAGCCTGCAATGATTCTTACCTCTTTCCGTAAGACCAACAAAGACAGGCCGATACTGAAAGCAGCTTTAATAGGCAGCGATGTATTTACCGGTGATAATGAGTTGGTTAATCTTACCAAAATTAAGACTAAGAATGAACTCATTGGTGAAGTTATCGGCTTGTTACAGTCACCTGCTAAGCGTGTATTGGCTGCTTTACTGCACCACCACGAAAGCGCAGGTACTGAAACTGCAACAGATGCACCTGCTGAAGCTGCGGCCGAAGGGCCTGCAACTGATGCACCTGCAGCAGAGTAATGATTTGCGGGCAACTGTTTTATAGATAAAGAGTTACCTGCAATGAAGAAAAGGTTGGTATATGGCTGTTTTATAGCAGTGTTTGCTGACTTACAAAAAAGGCTTCCAAGTCAATATAATAAAAGAATAGTATTAAGTAATTAACATTTAACAAAAAAATTAAAACATAATAAAAATGGCAGACGTAAAAGCATTAGCCGAACAATTAGTAAGCCTTACTGTAAAAGATGTACAGGAACTGGCTAACATTTTAAAATCAGATTATGGCATAGAGCCAGCTGCTGCTGCAGTTGTAATGTCTGGCGGTGGTGGCGAAGCAGCTGCTGCACCTGTTGAAAAGACTGCATTTAATGTAGTACTGAAAGCAGCCGGCGCTTCTAAACTGAACGTTGTTAAGATAGTGAAAGACCTTACAGGTCTTGGTCTGAAAGAGGCTAAAGAACTGGTAGATGGCGCACCTAAGAACGTGAAAGAAGGCATAAGCAAGGGCGAAGCTGAAGATATAGCTGCTAAGCTGAAAGAAGCTGGTGCAGATGTTGAAATCGCTTAATTCGTTTCTTCATAGTATTTTGAAACAGGCCCCGCTATGTGCGGGGCCTGTCATTTATTAGGGCTATATTATTTCAATGGGCTGCGCCCACTAGTGTTCGAAACTCTGTTTCTCGCACATTTTCCTGCCAGAAATTGGGTAGTCCCGATGGTACATGAACCGATTATTTTCACACTTTGCTACAAACCTGTAGGCCCAAGGGACATTTTCAACTACAACGGGGGGGGAACTCTTATGGGCTTTGCCCATTGCTGGCCGATTGTGCCGCTGCACGGCTGTGCACTCTTTTTGAATGTTCGTTTTTTTATTTTACAGTTTGAACTGATTTGCCTTGCTTGCTATACAACCTTATTTTAGTGCATTTGCTAAAGGCTGCATAGGCTGAGAGCTTACAAATAACGTAGCCATTAAAGCCATCGAGAAAGCCCCGCCTGATAAAATATTCATAGAAAAAATGCCAGAAAGGGGAGAAGAGCATTTTTAATATGGATACTTCTTTGCCGTTGATAACGGCATCAATAGCCCCCAATTCGGTATATTTTTCTATTTTTTTTAAATGCTCACTGATGGATGAATAGCTATAGTGGAGCAAGTCACCGCTGAGCAGGCCGGTTTTTTCGTCATTATCTGGCTTCCAAAACTCATGCACTTTTTTTTCAATCCATTTTCCTTTTGTGCGGTTGTAGAGGCGGGTTTGCTTATCTGGGTACCAACCGCTGTGCCTTATCCACTGCCCGCAATACTTGGTGAGGCGGGTCATCTCGTACACATCAAAAGCGGGTTGCTGTTTTATGGCCTGTATGCTTTTTCTTAATTCAGGGCTAAGGGCTTCATCTGCGTCAAGCGATAGGATCCAGTCATTGCTGGCATAAGCGGTTGCGAAATTTTTCTGCGCTCCAAATCCTAGAAATTCTTGATCTACCACGTTGGCATTATAACTATTGGCTATTTTTTTTGTGTTATCAGTTGAGAAGCTATCTGCTACAATTATTTCATCTGCTACTTCTTTGAGAGAGATAAGGCACCTGGCCAGGTTTTTCTCTTCATTATAGGTTATAATTACAACGCTCAGCTTAATCATTTAATACCGCTCTCTTTTTGGTAAAATTAACTCAAAAAGGCTGAAAAGTGGTAGTTGAATATGGTATTATAAGAGTGAGGGATTGAGTATACGAGTGTATAGCAATAGGGAAGGTGCATATTTTTTGAATGTTATTTATGCTGATACTAAATATGTGTTGCCGTGTTTGAGAAAAAATTATATTTTAGTAGTTTTTGGTTCGGTAAGTGTTGTAATGGTATTTTGAGTTGTAGTTTCAAATTTTTCAGGTGAAAGAAGTCGATGATTTAAATGATTTACGGGGTAATAACAGGGTTGACTTAGCCTTAAAATTTATATATTTACCCATGTATGCTGCTTTCGTAAAGCAGTGGCATCTGCGGGCGTTTGTAAAGGAGCAGATAACGCTGTCATACGAACTGAAGCTGCCGATGCTTAAATATTTGGCGCACATAAAAGCTGACGAATTGGAAGCGATGTCTATGGTTAGTGTCGGGGCTTTTTTTGAAGCGGCCGAGCAGAACATGCTTGCGGACTATATTGCAACTTCAATGAGCAGGTGGTGCGATAATGAATTGGTGATACTGAAAAGGGATGAAATTTCCGCGGAAGATATTTTGCTGGCCACACACATAAGAAAGCGGGCCATGTTTCATTTCTTACCATTATTCACTTCTGATATAGCCGTGGCTATGGGTATTGTGAACGAACTGGAAATATATACACACTACGCTGACAATGCCGCGGCCGACATTTATATAACAATATTAAAAGTGCAAATAAGGGAGCAGGCGCATTTCGCTGCCAGCATCGCCCACACAACTCCGGGATTAAATTATGTATTTAATATTGATAAATGCGAAGTTAATTACGTGAATGAGAACTGCACAGCGTTTCTTGGCTTAAACGAGGCCGAGCTGCGCGGCAGGAATAACAGTATTATTAGTGAATTCGTTCATCCTGATGACCTTGCTTCCGTCAGGGGATGTTTAGAAAAATGTTTTACAGCACTTGACGGGGATATTATTACCTGCGAAATCAGATTAAAAAATAAGGACTCACAGTATGTGTGGATGCGTAATTATTGTTCCGTTTTTAAACGGGACGCGAACGGAGCGCCATTCCAGATAGTAGGCATAGCACTTGATATTGATGAAGAGTTTAAAATAGCCTTACAGTTGAAGGAAAGTGAACAACACCTTTTAAAGGCCCAGGCGCTTGCTCACATGGGTAACTGGTATCTTGATTTAAAAACCGGGGTGTTTACACTTTCTGACGAATTATTTAAAATTCACGAAATAGCACCGGCACCATCAGCATTAGGCAACGAAGTAACCAAGGATCTTATACATCCTGATGATATGGACCTGGTAAACAGCGAACTTGGAAGGCTCATGAAAACCTATGAGCCATGTGACTTTAACTACCGTATAGTTGTGAAATCAGGTGCTGTAAAATATCTTAATGCGCTGGGTGAGGCTTATTTTGATAATACGGGAAAAGCGATTGCAATACTTGGTACATTGCACGATATAACGGAAAAGCAGCTACTTATAGTTCAGCTGCAACAGAAGGAGGCGTTGTATAAGCAGGCGCAAAGTATCAGCCGCATCGGCAATTGGGTTTGGGAGCATGAGAAAGGAACACTGGAGTGGTCTGATGAATTATACCATATTTATGAGCTCAAACCGGGCACTGTACTGAACAGTGAAGAGATACAGCAATTTAATCATTACGACGACAGGGAGATGGTTGCCGCAAAAACCAGGCATGCTATTGAGCACAAAGTGCCGTTTGATTTTTATTACCGTATTATTTTAAAAAGCGGGAAGGTAAAAATTCTTCACGCTATCGGGGATACCGATCTTAAGGTGAGCCTGACATCATACAGATTTTTCGGTACGCTGCAGGATGTTACCGAGCAAAAGGAAGCGGAACGCAAACTAAAAGAGTATAAAGATTTTATACAAAAAATTACTGATGTTACGCCGTCTATAATAGCTACCTACAATATACATACCGGCGCATATTCTTTCATAAATGAAGGTATTGAGAAAATTTTAGGTTTCAAGGCAGAAAGCGTGTTGAAAGAAGGTGTCGCTTTTTTGGCCAAGCTCATACACCCTGAAGACATAGATGAAATAATGCTGGCCAACACTAAAGTTATAGCCCAGGCCAAAGCGGCTGGCAAGGGCGCGCCTGATGATATAGTAGAGTTTAAATACAGGGTATTGAACGCGGGCGGGCAGTACAGGTGGTTGCATACTTACGGTATAATATTTGAAAGAAATGAAAATGGCATGGTGGAGAGTGTGCTGAACGTTTCTGTTGATATAACAGAACAGGAAACGGTGCAGCAGACTTTGTACCAAAAGAATATACAGCTGCAACAGTCAAACGCCAGCCTTGAAGAGTATGCCTATGTGGCCAGCCATGATCTTAAAGAGCCGCTTAGGAAGATTGCTACATTTACTGACCGGATACTAACTGCAGAAATTGGACACCTGAACGACAATACACTACATTATCTGGGCAAAATAAATGAATCATCACAACGGATGCAGAAAATTATAACGGATCTGCTTTCGGTATCTATTATCTCCGGCAATAAGGCCTTTGAAAAGTGCAGCCTCCAGGTATTGCTTGAAGAAGCGTTGCATCCCCTTGACCAGAAACTGGATGAAAGCAACATGGTGCTAGAGGTTACGGAGCTGCCGCTGGCAAGGGTGGTACCCACTCAGTTCAGGCAGTTGTTTCAAAACCTGGCGTCCAATTCACTCAAGTTTGTAAGGCCGGGCGTAGTGCCACACATTAAAATAAGCTGGTGCTACCATACATCAAAAGCGGTGGAACAATATAACCTTGTAAAAGCAGAAAAGTACCTTCAGATCGATTTCAGTGATAATGGCATTGGGTTTGATAACCAGTATGCACAAAAAATATTTACTATTTTTCAGAGGCTGCATGGCCGGGCAGAATATGAAGGAACTGGAATCGGACTCGCCATTTGTAAAAAAATTGTTGAAAATCATAGCGGTGTCATTTTTGCGACGGGTTATCCGAACCTTTACGCTATCTTTTCTATAATAATCCCTTTGTAATGAGTAATGCGAGGTTACCGGTATTTATAGTTGATGATGATGAGGACGACAGGATTTCAATACGGGACGCTTTTATTGAAAATAAGCACCATAAGCAATATGTATTCATGGAAAGCGGTGAACAGCTGATCTATCACCTCAAAGGCAGCTTTCCACATAACCATCCTTCTGTTATCCTGCTTGACCTGAATATGCCCGGCAAAAACGGCCGCGATGTGTTGAGAGAAATAAAAATGAATGACAGGCTGAAAAGGATACCCGTTGTTATATTTACCACTTCGTCATCAGAGGGTGACCGCATATCCTCTTACGAGCTTGGTGCCAACTGTTTCATCGCCAAGCCTAATAGCTACCAAGAACTGATGGAGATCACTCAGGCTATAGCGAAGCTGTGGTTTTAAACCTGTTTTTTATATAAAATAGTGAACTGCAAACAGATTTT
>JACMPD010000086.1 GCA_014377675.1 Taibaiella sp. | reverse complement strand
CGCTCGCCATATCATATTGTACAATATGCCGCATAGAATCTATGAGCAGCGTATCTACATCCATCCAGTTACCACCGGCACTGTAAAGATTTATGGCTATTTGCGCTTCCCAAGCATACAGACTGTCTTCATGAGTGTTTAATACAAGGCTGTCATGAGCTATTTGTGCGGTCAGATACTGACCGGACATTGCGTAGATTGGTAGGGTGCGCGGCCTGCATAGAGGGGGTATTTGTTTCATAAAACTGATGCAGCATATATTATCGCCAAAACTACAAGAATATCTAACGTATAACGGTAACAGTTTATTCTTTAGCTGCCAATATTTTTTACATCAGTTAATCAACTATTTTTGCCCCCATGAGTGATGATATAATACCCGAAGATACCTGGGATGATGAAGAACCGGAAGATGATGTTGCCGAGGCCGGCGACGAACCGGTGGTCAGGTTCAGGATGGTAACTAATAAAAAGCAGGAGCCACTCAGGATAGATAAATTCCTGATGGTGAGGTTGGTAGGTGCTACACGTAATAAGGTGCAGCAGGCCGTGGAAGATGGTATGGTGCTGGTGAATAACGAAAAGGTGAAGCCTAACTACCGGGTAAGACCAAATGATGATATTGTAGTATTTGATACGCGTAGGCCGGAAAGCACCGAGGTGATACCGGAAGAGATGCCTCTTAATATTGTATATGAAGATAACGAGGTGCTCATTATAAACAAGCCCGCGGGCATGGTGGTACACCCCGCCTGTGGCAACTATAGCGGCACCCTGGTCAATGGTGTGGCCTTTCACCTGCAAAAAGAACAGGTAAATACCGATGTATTGCCGAGGGTTGGGCTGGCACACCGGATAGATAAAGACACCACGGGGCTGATAGTGGTGGCCAAAACCGAGGGCAGCATGGTGAACCTTTCGGCTCAGTTCAAGGCGCATACGGTGCACCGGCGTTACATTGCGCTGGTGTGGGGCGATATGGAGGCTGATGCAGGTACTATAAATGTACATGTGGGCCGCAACCTGCGCTTCAGGAAGATAATGGCTGCCTTCCCTGATGGCGACTATGGCAAAGAAGCCATAACGCACTACAAGGTATTGGAGCGGTTTAACTACGCCACTCTGGTGGAGCTGCAGCTGGAAACCGGCCGCACGCACCAGATACGCATACACATGGCGCATGAGGGGCACCCGCTTTTTGGCGATACCACCTATGGCGGCGATAAGATAGTGGAAGGCACGGTTTTCAGCAAGTACAAGCAATTTGTTGATAATTGTTTCAGTATTATCAGGCGGCAGTCACTCCACGCCAGGGAGCTTGGATTTGTGCATCCGGGTACGGGCGAGTTCATCAAATTTACATCAGAGCTGCCCGATGATATGAGCGAAGTGATAGAAAAGTGGCGGCGCTATACGCAGGGTACGGCGGTTGTTAAAAAGTAAAAGGAATAGGTGGTTTCTTAATAAGTTACGCCTGTTGAGTGGCTCAGGGTTGTTAAAATTGCCGGGCAAGGGAAGCATAATTGTATTTTAATGGAAATATTCATTATCTTTGCCCTGCAATAAACCCGAAAACTATTATTAATTTTGTAATATTATTAGCTTATGACAGTATTAAACATCAATCCATTATTGCTTACCTGGATGCCGTCAATGGGAGAGGGTATAGTTATCTTATTAATCGTTGTTGTTTTTTTCGGCGGTAAAAAAATACCTGAGCTTGCGAAAGGTCTCGGACAGGGTATTCGTCAGTTTAATGAAGCTAAGGATGGTATCAAAAGTGAAATTGAATCAGGATTAAAAGAAAAGGAAAAAGTTGCAAGTCCTAAGGAATAATTTCTTTATGAAAAATACTGAAAAATTTACCCCACCGATTTTACTAAATATTTAATGTACGCTTCCCTTTTTACAAGGGTTGCATGCTTCACCGCTTAAACAACGATAAACATGCAATGTAAAGTTCTTTTAACTTCAGTAATTATTACGCTTTCCGCTGTGTCGGCTTCGGCCCAGCAAAAAAATGTTAAACCTGTAAAAACCGATAGCACTACAGGTAAAATAGTGCCAAAAACAGGTGGCGGCTTGCTTGCAAGCAATACTCCCACAGCCAAACCTGACAGTAAACAACCCTATAACCACGTACCCCTTGCAGGCGAGAAAGCCTACTTCGGCGATAAAGACGAATACGTAAATGAGTACGTTCGCAAGTACATGGAGACCAATAACAGGACGCTGAGCAGTGTGCAAAATAACAGCGCAACTCCGTTTTCGGTTATTGACAACATTCTGGAGCAGAAAAACATGCCAAAGGAACTGAAATACCTGGCAGTTATTGAGTCAGCACTTAACCATAATGCGGTTTCCCGCGCCGGTGCAGTTGGCCCGTGGCAGATGATGGAAACCACCGCTAAAATGATGGGTCTTTCCGTTAGCCGTAAAAAAGACGAGCGTACTGACCTGGCTAAATCAACCACTGCGGCTACAAAGTATCTTAATTTATTATACGGGCAGCTTAATGATTGGTTGTTGGTTATTGCCGCTTACAATAGCGGGCCTAGACCAGTACAGAAAGCAATAGAGAAAACAGGCAGTCATAATTTCTGGGATATTAAAGAATATCTGCCGCACGAAACGCAGGGCCATGTGCTTGCTTTCATTGCCACCGCAAGTATATTTGAAAACCTCAGTAAGTTCATCAGCTTGGGCAGTATCCCTGTCGATTTTAAGTTCGGCAAAGACAAAGATGATGATGCGCCCGCTATACCGGCTGCATTACTAAAGGAGATAGCTGCCGCAAGTGCTGCGGTAAAGGCAGGAACACCTGTAGGTGTACTACCTGCTGCAACAGCGGCTGCGGCCACAGTTGCCCGGCCATCTTTCACTGATGATGAGCTAAAAAACATGAGCATCGTAAAGATTGACAAGCCGATAGCTTTTGAAGTAATAGAGCATGAACTTGGCGTTGATAAAAAAATGCTCAACCGCTGGAACCCTGATTATGATTTATTTATAACCAATAAATCAGGTGTGCCATTTTATAAATTAAGGTTCCCTAAAGATAAAATAGATCTTTTCCTGCAAAAGAAAGAGGTGCTTGGAAAAATGTCAAAGTCGTTCTTGGAGCAGCAGGGTAGAAGATAAGTTTTATATTCATTTTTTTAAAAACGGGCACGTGCAAAACACGCTGCCCGTTTTTTTTGTTTAGGTAATGACGTTATTTTTTAAACAAAAGTGCTTTCCGCGCAGTCACAACCGGTATTATTCGGTTAAAAATGTTTAATTTTGTCGCATATTCTTCAATTGAAGTTATGGACAACGCGGCTGGTGAAGTAAAAATATTTGATGTGGTGATAATAGGTGCCGGCCCCGGTGGCAGTACCTGTGCGTTGGCTTTGCGGAATGCCGGCCTTAAAGTTGCCATTATTGACAAGGCCGTTTTTCCGCGAGACAAAGTGTGTGGTGAATTGATGCACCGCAAAACGGTTGCTACCCTCACTCGCCTGGTGCCTGAATTTGAAAGCGAATTTAAGGCATTTGCAGGCACTTTAATCATGAAGCACACCAAGGTGCATTATAAAAAGACGGTTATAAATTTTGACTGGGAGACGGAATCTTACACCTGCCCCCGTTTAAAGCTGGACGATTTTTTGCTTTCTGTGGTAAAGAAGTATTCTGATACCGAGATTTATACCGATACCACACCTGGTAAAATAACCGTTGATGAAGCCGGTGTTACTGTTACCCTGAAGAACGATGAAACGATATTTCAGGCGAAATTAATAATAGGTGCTGACGGAGCACAATCTACTGTCGCCAAACAACTGGCGCAAAAGGTAATGGACAAAAAGCATTACCTGGGTGCTGTGAGGGCTTATTACAAAAATGTAAAGGATATTAAGAATGATGTCTCCGAAGTTTTTTTCAATTCCCGCTACAACCTGAATTACCTTTGGGTTTTCCCTGTAGATGGCAATTTGGTTAATGTAGGTTTCGGGTTGCTGTCCAATGATATTTCAGGTAAGAAAATAAACCTGAAAGAGGCGTTCTATGATTACTTTAAAATATCGCCTGAACTGGCTGACAAGTTTAAAGATGCCGAGCAGGTAGGCCCCCTTGAGGGCTTTGGTGTGCCGCTGGGCTCCAGTGTGGGCATTACATCGGGTAACTCCTTTATGTTGCTGGGTGACGCAGCCTCGCTGTCAAACCCGCTATCCGGTACTGGCATGGGTAACGCTATATTAAGCGGCATGTTGGCGGGCCAACATGCCGCTAAGTGTTTTGCCGCTAATAATTTCAGTGAAGAATTTATGAAAGAGTATGATAATACCCTTCAGAAAGAGATTATAAACGACCTTATGGCGAGTTATAAAGCGCAACGCATACTGTCAAAAATGCCCTACATGCTTGATGTCGTGTTTTGGCTCAGCAAGTTTAAAAGAATCAAGCATTACATACAGTCACACGTATAATTTCATTTACTACTCGCTCACCGGCAGTTCCAAATCCTGCCCGGCCTGCACCGTTATAGTGTAAGGCAGCCCGCCGCTCAGGTTGCTTTTTACCGCTGTGTCGTAGCCATTTGCGAAAAGGTAATATTTTCCGTTCCGTAAACCAACGAATGTGGCTATCGTAAGGCTATCTCTGTTGATGCAGGTCAGCGAATCGTCATATACACCGCTTGATGGAGCATCGTTCGTATTGTATTTTATATATACTTTGAAGTTCACCAGGTTTTTCGCCACCCCATGGTGTTGCGGATATACGTTTACACTGGCGCCGCCGCCTTTACCGGCTGTTTCTTTTTCTTTGGTTCTGCATGATGGTGTTATTAATAACACTCCCGCAATGGCTATCATAGCTGTTTTCATCAGGATTTGTTTAGGGTTGTGAGCAGAAAGTTACGTGCCTTTTTTCAGGTTCCGTATTGTGATCAATGATTATTTCGGATTCCACTTTTAATGTTGCTGGCGCGGAATGCGCATCTACCCACATTGTACTAAAGGCTATATTATCGCTATGCAGATGCTGTTACTCACTGTTTACTTCAGTATTGGTCGCAGAGTCAGTTATTTTTATTTTCACTCCGTGCCGCTCAGCGAAGTAATTGATTTCAGCTTCAATATTTACTGCGTCCCCTTTTGCCGCAGCAGTTCAACTCAGGCATGTCGCGGTTCTCGCAAAAATTCTTGCTTATATACTCTTTATTGTATTCATAATAGGTAACCACCGCCAGCTTAATGAAAAGTTGCGATGCCAGACTTAAAAACGATAGAACAGCAATAATGCATTTGTGCACCATGCAAAAATAGGCACAATCAGCAATTTGCGGGGGTTTGAAACTTAATTATTTATTTCATTCCCAAATATTGTTATTTTGGTACCTTTTTTAGGGTAACTCTGTTACAGGGTTTTCGCGGCCCTGCCTGTATTATTATTTATTGCAGCACATATGTTTGACTTCCTGAAAAAGCGGTGGGTTTTGTTACTGGTTTTAGCGGTTTTTATCGCATTTAAAATACCACACCTGTTCTATGCTTATTACTGGGATGAAAGCTGGCCCTACGTACCTGCCATCTTAGAGATGTTCAGGAATGGCGTGAGTCTGTTACCGACCGCGATAGATGCGGAACTCTCGCGCGGCCATCCGTTGTTTTTCCATGCTGCCGGGGCTCTCTGGATTCATATATTCGGCAGTTCGCATGTGGCAATGCATTCTTTTGCTTTGCTAATATCAGTTTTGTTCCTCATTGTTATTTTCGAGGCCTGCTTGCGGTTATTCAATGTCCGTGTGGCAGTTATTAGTTTGCTACTGGTGGTAACGCAGGAGTTGTTTTTTGTACAATCTTCATTTGTTCTTTTTGAAATACTCGTTGCCTTCCTTGCCTTCAGTAGTATATTTTTATATGTGAGGGGCCGTTACCTGCCTGCTTTTCTCTGCCTCACCATGCTTTTCTACACCAAAGAAAGTGGCCTGGTGGTGGGCGCTGTTCTTGGTATAGACAGCATTTTCAATCTTTTTAATAAAGACGAAGCAATAAAACTGCGCTGGTTCAGGCTGGCTTCAGTGGCCGGTGCGTGTGCAATGATTGGTGTCTTTTTTCTACTGCAGAAACTAACAAGAGGCTGGTACGTTTTCCCTTTGTATACTGATACGTTGCTGTTTCACTGGAATGACTTTTGGTTCAGATTCAGGATGAATAGCATAAGAGATACCTTCGACCAAAATTCTCAATACAGAGTGTTTGTCGGGCTTCTGCTGCTTGCGGTAGTGGCAGCTGTTAAGAACAGCAGTTACAAATACCTGGCTCTTTTCCTGCCTGCACTTTGTATTTACTACTTTGTTGAAAACGTAAGGGCTGAAAGCCTTGCCCCCGGCTACAAAGCATTTATTTTATTTGCCTGCGGCAGTATTTTTTTCCTGTTGGTGTATAGTACCAGGTCGCTTTTTGCCCATAAGCAACAGAGGAGGTTTATTTTGCTCTCCGGTATTTTTATTCTCCTATTCTTGAATTTCTCTACGCTCGCTTATTTTTCAAGCCGATATCTTGTAGTTGCCATTATTCCCGTACTTGTACTTACAGCCATATTCTTTGATATGCTCTTGAACAATACATACAAAGCGTTGTATTACCCGTTATTACTGTTAATAGTGGCAACGGGTTACAACTCTTTCAAACACAGTACAGGGCAT
Organism: Taibaiella sp.; assembly: GCA_014377675.1. Lineage (GTDB taxonomy): Bacteria > Bacteroidota > Bacteroidia > Chitinophagales > Chitinophagaceae > Flavipsychrobacter. The sequence continues at coordinate 15,747 of JACMPD010000086.1, read as the reverse complement.
GGCGATATTCGCCTGGGTGCGTTTAAGGCACTCACCGTGCAGCAACGTATAGTGCAGTATATGGAAGATAATAATTATTATGGAAAAAAAATATATTCAATATCGTTTCTTACTCGCGAGCACCTGGCCGACCCCGCAACGGGCTTCTTAAAATCTGCTACCGTTTTCCCTTTTGTTTCTACCTCATTAGGTACAGATACCGACTTCGCTATTTTTGATAATATTGAGGCCGACGAAAACTATGACAGGTTCCGGCGAGACAGCTCCATGAAACTGATTTACCGGACACAGGAGGGTGATGTATGGTCAGAGATATATCAAAAAGCCTACGAATAATTATCGTGCTTTACCGTAAAGCTTGCTATTAATAAGGCCCCATTTATGTAGCCGGTGCGTAATAGAAACCCTTAGCACCCCGCGGCCATACTTCATGCTTCGCTTGAAGTTAATGCTTGATGCCTCCTGGAAATACTTGGTTGGGCACGTTACTTCCGCTATGTCATATCCGTTCATGAATATCTGTGATATCATCTCATTGTCAAAGACGAAATCATCACTGTTGTGCGTAAAATCGATAGAGCTAATAACATCAGACCTGAAGGCTCTGTAGCCGGTATGATATTCGCTCAACTTTTGACCTATAAGTATATTTTCAAACAGGGTGAGGAAGCGGTTGAAGATGTATTTATACATGGGCATGCCACCGCGCAGAGCGCCCATACCCAATATGCGCGAAGCCAGTACCACGGGGTACAATTCATTAGCAATTATGGAGGACATGGCCAATATAAGCTTTGGGGTATATTGGTAGTCGGGATGCAGCATTATTACGATGTCAGCACCAATTTCAAGCGCTTTGCTGTAACAGCTTTTCTGGTTGCCGCCATAGCCTTTATTTATTTCGTGTTTTATAATGTGTTTTATACCCAATCTCCTGCCTGCTTCCACGGTATCATCCTTGCTGTTGTCATCAACAAGCACCACGTCATCAACAATATCAAAGGGAATCTCCTTGTAGGTTCTTTCCAGTGTCTTCGCCGCATTATAAGCGGGCAATACTATAACTATTCTTTTGCCGTTCAGCATAATCAGGGCGCAAAAATAAAAATTTGAATGTAAAAATCAGTATTTATATTTTAATAACCTGCCGTTTAAGGGTTATTAATGCTAATGTACTGCATTGGTGTGTTAAATAACGCCTTTATTGCCGCTATATTTTTCAACGAAGGTTTAAATCTTCATTTACTTGGTTTCCGCCAATCGCTGAAAAGGTTGCTTCAACCTTTAAAAAGCCATCAGCCTCTGCTTTCCTTGACATTCAATCTGGTAGAAGAACTGACGCAGACTGTAATGCAGTCTGTTTCTACCACCAAATCTATTTTTTTAGAAGGCAATTCTAATTTTCCGGGAGTATCAGTAAATCCTTAACGCTGCCTTTGTACATGGTACATTTAAGGCAGTTAAGACTCGCTGTTTTATGACAATTTGTCGTCTTTCAACTCTTGGAACATCAATTGATGATGGTTAGTAAAAAAAACATCAATTATGCAGGAAAAAGGAACCATTTCCATTCACACGGAAAATATATTTCCAATCATTAAGAAATTTTTATACTCTGATAACGAGATTTTTTTACGTGAGCTGGTAAGCAATGCGGTTGATGCGGTGCAGAAAGTAAAGCGCCTCAGCAGCATGGGCCAGTATAGCGGTGAAATTGGCGAGGGCAGAGTAGAGGTGGCTTTCGATGCCGAAAAGAAAACGATCACGATAAGTGATAACGGGCTTGGTATGACTGCCGATGAAATCAAAAAATACATCAATCAAATAGCGTTTTCCGGTGCTACAGAGTTCCTGGAGAAGTTTAAGGACGCTAAAGACGCCAACGAGCTGATAGGCAAATTCGGCCTTGGGTTTTACTCTGCGTTCATGGTAGCTGATACGGTTGAAATCAACACATTATCTTACCAGGAAGGTGCCGCACCGGCCCGCTGGATATGTGATGGCAGCACCGAATTTGAAATATCTGAAGGCGACCGCACTGAACGTGGTACAGACATAATACTGCATATAAACGCTGAGAGTCAGGAATTCCTGGACAAATGGAAACTACAGGAAATACTGGATAAGTATTGTAAGTTTCTGCCCATTCCGGTAAAATACGGCACTAAAACCGAGTCAGAAGAAGATGGCGTTGATGACGAAGGAAAGCCAAAGAGAAAAGAGTTCGAAGTAGATAATATTATCAATAATACGACACCTATCTGGACAAAACCGCCTTCCGAGCTTAACGATGAAGACTACCTGAATTTTTACAGGGAGCTTTACCCTATGAGCGAAGATCCGTTGTTCTGGATTCACCTCAACGTTGACTTTCCTTTCAATCTTACCGGTGTTTTATACTTCCCGAAAGTGAAGCAGGATATGGATCTGCAACGCAATAAAATTAAACTGTTCAGCCGCCAGGTGTTCATTACTGATGAGGTGAAAGACGTGGTTCCTGAATTTCTGATGTTGTTGCATGGGGTACTTGATTCACCGGATATTCCGTTGAATGTGTCCCGCAGCTTTCTACAGGCTGACAGCAATGTGAAAAAGATAAACACCTATGTTACCCGCAAAGTAGCCGACAAATTGTCAGAGCTTTATAAGAACGACCGCAAGGGCTACGAAGCAAAATGGACTGACATAGGCATGTTTGTAAAGTACGGTATGATAAGCGAAGAGAAATTTTATGACAAGGCTAAAGATTTCGCTTTACTCAGCAATACTAAAAAGGAATATTTCACCCTTAACGAATACAGGGAGAAGGTACAGGGCATGCAGACTGATAAAGATGGCACGGTAGTATATATTTACGCTACCGACCCTGCAAAACAAGATAGTTTCATACAAAGTGCGGGCAAGAAAGATTATGATGTACTGGTGATGGATTCGCCCATTGATTCGCATTTTATCAGCCAGCTGGAACGCAAATTAGATAAAACGTCGCTGAAGCGCGTTGATGCTGATGTTGCAGATAAACTGATAGATAAAGATGAAAAAATATCGCTGGTATTGTCTGATGAAGATAAAGACAAGGTAAAGGGCATTTTTGAAAAGGCGATCACTAACAGCCACATGAAAATAGAAGTGGAGGCCCTGAGCCCTGGTGAATTTCCCGTTACAGTTACCATGGATGAGTTTATGCGCAGAATGAAGGACATGGCCAAATTAGGCGGTGGAATGAGTTTTTACGGCGCAATGCCGGATAGCTACAAAGTAGCTATCAACGGCAACCATAAACTGATGGACAAAATACTTAAAGCCGACGAAGGGCTGCAGGCACAGCTGGCAAAGCAGGCGTTTGACCTGGCTATGTTGTCGCAGGGTATGCTTACCGGTGCTGAACTTACTGAGTTTGTAAGCAGGAGCATAGAGCTGATCTAAATAGCATGCAACAAAAGAGAGTCCGCAATTTATTTCAAATTGCGGACTCTCTTTTGATTTTTACGGAGTATTGGTGCTTAGCGTGTTATTTAGTCAGCTATTGTCCAGGTGGTTGTCTTGCCAAACATAGATATACCTACATAACCTCTTACTTCAATTGTGTTGTTTTTACGGGTAACATCGCAGCTGTAGGTTTTTCCATTTCTGGGGTCGTAAACCGTACCGTTATCATATTTGTTTTCGCCGTGTTTCTGAAAGTGTTTTAGGAGTAAAAGCCCGAGAATTGGGTCATTTCTATGTGCGGGTTCGGGGTTGTGGTTATCTATTTTAGGCTTACTATCTATATTTGGTACCTTAAGCCAGACTATTTTGCCATAAAACTTCCCATCTTTTTCTTTATAAATCTGAATTTTTGCCGTTTGCTCTTCATTATACCAGTTGTGCTCAATCGGATCCTTTGCCTGGCTTCTTCCGGTTAAAGTCAACAATAAAAAAGTACATGTAATAAGAATCGCTTTCATATAATTGGGTTTTAGATTCGAGCCACCGGCTCTATACAGATTAGTTGACCGCAACAATTGAGCCAGAACCCGATATTGATTGAGTCACCTTAGGGTGTCCCTTATATTTTACCGTTGCAGTACCGTTTATATCCACTGTAAGTTGTTCTGTGGCCGTAAACTCGGCATTGGCTGTGCCGGATATAGATGTAAATAGTTCGGAAGTCTGCAAAGGGTAGGCGGTTATCTTGCCGGAGCCATTTACTTGGTAGTTGGCGTTTTTTACACTGCCGCCCTTTATGTTAATATTGCCTGAACCGGAAACCACGGTAGAAAAGTCAGTAACGTTCAGATTATCGATATTCACCTTTCCGGAGCCGGAGATATCCAGCTTAAAGTCATCACCGGTAAGGTTGCCGGATATCCACGCGTCTGCGGCTCCGCCTATACTCAGGGCGGAAAGGGAAGGAACAGTAATTTTTAATGTATTCTCATTGTTATTCCCAAACTGCCAGTCATCGTCTAAATCAGAGTAGACGCAAAGTTTGTTTTTTTTAGTTTTTGATTTGATGTGTCTCAGGTGGTTTTCATATCCCCAGAGTTCCACAGACTGTGTTGCGCCTGGTTCCACATGTATAATCGCTTTTGAAAGTAAAGAAATATCAAGTTCATCAAAAGCGGGTACAGTAAGTATAATACCTGACTTTTTTCCTTCTCCTTTTATCGTATTCCCTTTACAGCCATACAATAAAATGCCTGAAAAAATGATTAATACTGTCCAGCACAGCTTAAAATGGTTCATGTTGAATCCTTTTTGATCGCTAATGTAGTAATTTTATTTCATTTTTTTATAACAGGTTTCTATTTCTTAGCTTTTATTGTGCCGCCACCAGAGGAAACCCAAAGTACCCATAATGCCCAATGGGAGAAACGCCAGATACAAGATACCGCCGTTAAGTCCTCGCGCACTTTTGCTGTCTAAGCCCTGAGCGGTTTTAGTGCATACCGAGCAGCCCTGTGCATTGACCTGCGACAGTGGAAGGAGGCTTAATGCGCTGATGATCAATATTTTTTTCATATCAGTTAAAGATTAGGGGTGTAGTAAGGAGAAATAAACCAATAAACCAATACGCCCGTAACGCTTACGTAAAGCCACAGTGGCCAGGTATAACGGGCAAGTTTTTTATGCATATTATACTGTCCTGTCAATGCTCTGTACGCTGTAAATAATATGAAAGGAAGTATGATAGTTGCCAGTGCTATATGCGAGAGCAAAATGATAAGGTAGAGATAGTATTTGCCGTCCTTCGCTCCTCCATACTTTGTTTCATCAGCTAGCAGATGATGCCCTATATAAGAAACAAGAAAAAGAGAGGAAAGAATGATAGCAAGAGACATCAGTTTTTTGTGCAGGCCGTAATTCTTATTTTTCACGGCAACAAGGGCCAATACCAGCAGTATGGAAACAGCAGAGTTAATAACAGCGTTAAACAAAGCCAGTAAGTGGACATTAAAACCAATGTTTATGTTTTTAAACATCTTAAAATTGACAAGAAAAACAACGGCTGCGAATACCACAAAGGAAACTGTCCATATTAACAGCTTCGCTTGTTTGTCATTTTGTTTTAAAGCGGGAGTAAGCATAAAAAGTTTTTTTCTCTGATTTGTTTGAACCTTACTTAATTACTTATTTACCTTTTTCTTGTGTTTTCTTTCAAGCGTCAGCAACACTATGTCATCAGCGCATTTTCTTACATCAGTATCGTTAAGCCCGTTGTAGTAGCCTCTTATAAAGCGGTCTTTATCTATCAGTACCAGTTTATCAGAATGTATAAAGTCGTCTGCTCCGCCATCGCCTTCACCGGTTGTTAAGCCTAAATCCTTCCTTGCAAAGTTATAGATTGTTTGCTTATCGCCAGTTAAAAACCACCAGTGGTCATGGTTGGCATCATACCGGTCGGCGTATTTGCGCATTACCTGGAATGAATCCCGCTCCGGCATTACTGTTATAGAAATGAACTGAATTTCGTTTTCCAGCGATGTTTCTTTTTTCGGGTCTTTTCTGAAACTGTTTTGTAACAGCCTCATGCTCTTTGTGAGCTTTGGGCAGGTAGCATTGCAGTCAGCGAAAAAGAAATCAATAACCAGCATCTTGCCGGTCAGGTCTTTGTTTACAGATACCTGCCTGCCCATCTGGTTGGTGAGCGTAAGCTCAGATATAGCATGGTAAGTGGTATCCGGCCGGCCGCCGGCATCGGGGTCTGGCGCTATGCTTTCTATTACATAATGCTTTGGCATTATTACTTTACCCTTTGATAGCTTACTAACCACCAGGTAACAAGAAAGCGGTAGCAATACTGCTACCGCCATACCTATAAGAAATTTGATATTAGATCTTTTCTGAGTCATTAATGTGCTGCCTGCCCGGTTAAATGTTGACGGGCAGAAGATGAATTATTCATGTGCAGCCAGAAAGATCCGTCAGCAAGGAATGCAATGATAAACCAAACAAATAGTACGAGTGGAATTAGCACAGTGATAATAAAACCTTTAAATTCATCGCCGAGGTGCATAAATATGGCCACAATGTAACCTGCTTTCAACAATGTTAAGCCAAGAAATATAAACGCCAGTAATGGTTTTGGCATACTATGGCTTAGCTTCATGCCTATAAACACTTCAGCGAGAGTAATGACCAAAAGTATCCAAAATACCTTCCATATCTTTTTGATCTGTGTTTTACTTTCGGTTGACTCTACATCAGTATGGTGAGACATAAGACCAGAGTACAGTTTTGACTGATCTCCTTCGTAATAATCCTTTTCGCTTAGCGGGCCGCCGTGTGAAGACATTTTATATAAATTTTATGAGTTGTGAAATAAAAATTAGAGTAAGTAAAAACAAGTGAACACGAATACCCATACCAGGTCAACGAAGTGCCAGTAAAGACCTATTTTCTCTACCATTTCATAGTGGCCGCGGCGCTCATAAGTACCGTTAACCGTATTAACAAGCATCAGGATGTTGAAGATAACACCGCTGGTAACGTGACCGCCATGGAAACCAGTAATGGTAAAGAAGTAATTGAAGAAGTTGTGCGTTGACTGCATGGCCACCAGTGGCTCGTTGTGGAAAATGTTTTTAACTTCAATGCTTTCTGTATTAAAGAAACGCTCATAGTCAGCAACTGGTGTGGTTACGTCAGTAAATGTGCCCCAAAGGCCGCCACATTCGCCGGCAAGGTGTGTCCACTCCCATGCCTGGCAACCCAGGAAAGCTATACCACCTACTATCGTCCACAGTAACCACTTGGTTACACTTTTCTTATCGCCATAGTGGCCTGCATGTACAGCAAGCACCATGGTTACCGAACTCATAATGAGAATAAAGGTCATTAAACTCACAAACAAGAGTGGGAGATTAGCGTGCTCTCCGGCAAAAGGGAATGACTTGAACACTGTATTGGCGTCAGGCCATACAGTGCTGAAAAAGCGGGTGGTACCGTATGAGATAAGGAATGCGCCAAAAGTAAGTGCATCGGACAAAAGGAAAGCCCACATCATCATTTTTCCGTAACTCACGTTGTAAGGCGAGCGTCCCCCTCCCCATAAATTTGGCTCTTGTGCTGTTGTAGCTGTAGCGTGCGACATAATTTTTAAATAGTTCTTGTGTTGTGAATCAGTTGTGAATTTTGGTGCGAATTTGCGAACAATTTTATTGATTTACCAGAAAGAAAACAAATAAATATATCCACAATGCGTCAACGAAGTGCCAATACCCCCCAACTATCTCTAATCCGGTTGCATTATATACCTTTATTTTAGTGCTGAACGACCTGAAATAGACCACTATAAGCGCCACAATACCACCTATAATATGCAGCAGATGAAGCCCGGCAATAACGAATAGAAATGACTCACTCGGGTTGCCATTCACCTTTACCGGGCTGTATTCATTCAGTTGATGCCCGTTGATGCTTACCTGTTGCACCTGGTGATAGAGCTGGTAAAAACCGTAATACTGTAGCAAACCGAAGGTAACACCCAAAATGATAGTAGATAGTATGAGCACCCGGTAGCGTGGTATAAGGCGGCTTTTGAATGCCTTAAGTCCCAGCATAAAGGTAATGCTGCTCAGTATGATAACAGCCGTAGAAATGTAAAAGGGGGCAGGCATTTTGTAATAGCGCCAGTTGCCCTGCGCCTCTCTCACCATGTAGCCGCTGGTAAGCCCCGCGAACATCATGGTAATGCTTGACATGGCCACCCAAAGGGCTACCTTATGCGGGTGTAATTTTTTTGGTGTCGTAACTGCTTCTATCGTCCTTTCCATAATACTATGCATTGCTGACCGGTATCCTAAATCTTATCGCAAATGAGCGCAAGAAGAATAACAGGCAAATAAATAAATGAAGCGAACATAACCCTGCGTGCAGACTTATGGTCGTTATTAATATAAAACATAACTGATGCTACGAAATACATGATGCCTGCTAGCAGGCAAAGCCACATGCCAATATTGCCGGTGAGCTGTATCATCCGCGGTATAATGGCCATGGGTATCAATACCAGGCTGTAAAACATACACTGCAACCCCGTAAATTTGGTTTCTTTCTCCTTGGTTGGCAACATGCGGATGCCGGCATTGTTGTAGTCATCAAAAGCCACATAGGCTATAGCCCAAAAATGGGGAAACTGCCAAAAAAACTGCAGAAGAAAAAGCACCCAGCCACCAAGTCCTAAACTCCCGGTTGCGGCCACCCAGCCTATAAGCGGGGGCAAAGCGCCTGGAATGGCTCCGATAAGTACTGCCACAGGGTGTATTTTTTTCATTGGCGTGTACACGAAAGCGTAAAGCAGCAATGAGAAAAAACTAAGCAGACCAGCCTGTATATTAAAGCAGTATGCGAGCAGTGCCGCGCCTGCTATACCAGTAACAGCCGCGAAAATCCAAGCTTCCGTCTGCTCCATTCTGCCATCAGGCATGGGGCGCAGGCGGGTGCGCTTCATTAGTTTGTCGCTGTCGCGCTCCAGTATCTGGTTTATGGTGTTGGCTCCTCCGGTTACCAGCATACCGCCTATAAAAAGCGTAATGGTCTGCTGCCACATGTGCATATCAAGCCAGTGAAAGCTGATACCAGGAGCCATAAGGTAGCCGATAACACTGCTGAAGACCACCATGCCGCTGAGGTTAGGCTTCAGTAACTGGTTATAGTCCCGCGCCCTGCTCAACAACATTAAGTGCCACTTTGCTTTAACAGACTCCTCCCGCAACATGATCGATAGAAAGATATAATTGTGAAATCTGGTGCAAAAGTAAGCATTTTTTGTGATTTAGTTGCGATTTACCTCGCTTTTATCGAAAGGATAGCAACCTAATCACTTGCCGGAAAAGAAAAGAGGCACCCTGTACGGGTAGATAGTTTCAACAATACTTTTCTGTTTATCAAAATGACTGAAGTCAACCTCTAGCACTAGTTTTTTATCGATTGGCAGTTGATAAAAAAGCTGTAACCACGAATGTAATAAACGGCAATAAATAGCCCAACACCGGCAACTAGCCGTTTCACAAAATTCAACTTGAGTGATTAATTTTCAGCAGTTTTAATCTTGGCTTTCAGTTGTTTTTGTACCTGCACTTAGTCAACCGCAATCGATGAGGTTATATCTATATAAAAATGGGCACCTTTGTAGATGCCCATTCTAAACAGAAATATTTTAATAACATAAACTACTGCTCGCTGTTAATAGTCTTTACAAGTTCCTTTAAGCTGTTACAGTTTTGATAAGCGGGGTCTATCCAGAGATAGAATGTAGGTAATTTCGCCTTTATCCAGTTCTGCATCTTAGTCGCTTTTTTCTGGCTTAGTGCTACTTCCTGTATGCGGCTGTAGTCATCCCTCAGGTTGGCTTTGTGCGGGCTGGTACGGTTACGCAGATACACTATACGGCAGCTTTGTTCATGCAATTCATTCAGGAAAATATGCGGTTTTGAAAAATCGCCCTGTTTCATGCTGTCCAGCATCAATACCATTCCAGGGTCCAGCTTCGTTATGTCCAGCTCTGTAGTGCCGGTATTAGGGTCTGCTATCATGCCTCCGGTACGCTTGGCCCCCTCATCAGTTGAAAACTTACCCACAGCCTCTGAAAAACCCATTTTACCGGTAGTAAGCAATGTATGTATACTGTCTAACTTAGCAATAGCCACTTTAAAGTCAGCTGTTGATACGGCTGGTTTTATTAATATATGCCTCACATCTGCCTCATCGCCCTTACGGTTGATCATCTGCAATATATGAAAGCCAAATTTAGTTTTGAAGATAGGTGATATTTCGCCGTTCTGTAATTTAAAAGCCGCCGCCACAAATTCAGGGGCCCATGGACCGGTGCGTGTTATGCCGTCATACCGTCCGCCATTATCCCGGCTGCCCGGGTCATCAGTATACCTTATGGCCGCATTCTCAAACGTTATTTCACTGTCAATTATTTTCTTTTTTATGCCTTCAAGGGTGCTGTGGGCATACTCTTCCAGCTCGGGGCTTACGGTAGGGTTAATAACTATCTGACCCACCTCAACAATTGCCGGGAAAAACGGCAGGCTGTCTAGCGGAATTCTCCGGTAAAAATCTGCTACCTCAGCCGGTGTTATCTTACTGTTCTCAAGTATCTGCCCCTGCATTTTTTCGGCAACCATATCTTCCCGTATGGTTTCCCGGAATTCTTCCTTTATCTGGTAAACTGTTTTGCCGGACATCTGTTCCAGCTTTTCTTTGGAGCCGTACATTTGTATAAAATACCTCAGGCGGTTATCCAGCTGCCCGTCTACGTCTTCTTCCGTTACCAGCAGGCTGTCTCTTTCGGCCTGCTCCAGCAACATCTTTTTCATTATTGACTGTTGCAGCATGGCGCACTTCATGGTGTCATTCAGGGTAGGGTCCTGCAGCTTGGCCTCCATGAACATTTTTTCTATTTCTGACTGTAATATTATCCTGTTGCGGCCTACAACCGTTATTATTTTGTCAGCGCTTTCCTGCCCCCGCGCTTGCGATGCGGTAAGCAGCAGCATTGATATGATGCCCGCCCGGCCAAGTGTATATATGTTTTTAACCGAAGGAATATTCATTAATAAAAAATTCAATATTGTGGGAATCGCAAAAATAGCTCATTTAAAGGCTTTTTTTTACACCTTGACTATTTTTAACGTTTTTTGTTCTTTTTCCTTTTTATGGAGTGCTGTGGGTTGTAGTCATCAGTAAATGATGGAATGAAGCGGTTGCTTTCCCGCCATATCAGGTATCGTTCCTTATCACCCGCATGAAACTGCTTCCACGCTTCATGCTGTGCCTTGCTTTCCGCCGCGCCAAACAGCCATTCATTATAGATATCAAACCAGCCCTGCCTGATCAGTGTTTCGTGATAGGTAAATAGCGAGTAGGGCATTGTCGCTTTATAATTTTTTATCCAGTTCGTAATCAACCGTATCCTTACCATCGCCAGGTTCTCAGCACTCAGGCCGTCACTCATAACAGGTGTCAGCCCCGCAAAAATGCTCTTGCACGCAGTTTCAAAACTGTCCTTCCGGCTCGGCACCGGTGTGTTGGTTCCATTAAAGCCTACTAACCCGTCAAACATTACCTTCCAGTTATTGTAAAGTACCCGTTTCAAAATCTCATCTCCGGCTGTGTCATGTGGCAGGTTCAGATAGGTCTCCATATACAATAGACTCCACATTATATCTTCATCAGGCTCATAAGTCATGGCCGCTTCCTTGTAGTTCTCCGCGAATTCCGGGTTTACTGCTATACCTTTTATAAAGAAGGTGCGTGCACTTTCCTTTCGGCCATATTGCAGTTCCAAGTTTCCTTTTACCAGGCAAAGTAGGGCGGATTGTGGAAATCTTTTCAATCCGGCATCCATATATCGCTCGGCTCGCCTCATATCCTTTTTACCCTCTGTCGCCTCTATCAAAATGCGGTAAGCCGAATCAGTGACGCCGGCACCTGCCACTACCGGTAATATCGTCTCTGTTGCATTATTATAATATGAGTTTTTTAAATATAAACCGGCAAGTTCAGTCTCATATGCTGTATGCCTGGGGGAAAGGGAAATCAATTGTTTGTAGATTATTATTGCTTCTGCGGTATTCCCTTTTGCTGCATATTTTTTTGCGTTGCTGTGCATCAGCGCCAGTTCCGGCGATGTTTCCTGCCCCCGCGCTCTGCCAAATCCACAAACAAACAAAACCCAAAAAAACCGAAACAACAATTGCCCACGGCCTGTAGTTTTAGTCGTCACTGTCTTTCTTATCTTCCTTACCGGTGTCATTATCTTTTTTATCGTTCTCTTTTTTATCGTTCTCCTTTTTATCGTTTTCTGTTTTATCAGGCGGTGGTTTATCGCCGTCTTTTTTATCATCTTTTGGCACTTCCTTCTTTTCCTTACTATCATCCTGCCGTTTATCATCCCTGTTCCGGCGCCTTTTACTTTCTTTTTTGTCGTCTTTGTTTTTGTCTTTTTTATCCCCGTCCTCTTCCTTTTCTTTTATTTTTTGTTCATTCGTTTTGCCCCAGGTACCGTTTTCCAGTATAAAATCCAGCTCTTCAATTTTCTTTTGTGAAAGATCTTTCTGCACCAGTTCCGCGTCATAGCCCGTCTGGTTATCGCCGTTAGTCCATGACCCTGTATAGTTTTTCCCGGCCAGCTCCAGCTCCATGCTTGCAACAGGCTCTTCAAAAAGCCATTTCGCTTCTGGTGTCATAGATACATCTAATTTTACGTACTCTGACATGTCCCCGAATTTATAAAGCGCGTCCCAGTACTTGGTCACCTTGTCCTGGTGGTCTTTCATATATCGTACATAAAGTTCAACTGGTATTTCCTCGTCAAATTTCCCTCTGTAGTACTTCCTGTCCACCACTTCCCGCCTGGTTCGGTTGGCTTCATCATCAGGTGGCGCAGGGCTTAGCAGTAGGTCTTTTTTGCTCTTTACGGAGTCTTTTGGCGGCTCCTGCACAGTACTTACTGAAGTTCCTGCTTTAAGGGAATCAGGCAGTGTCGTATCCCTTTTCACCCCTCCGCCAGCGTCCTTCAATGAGTCTGCCCTTACGGAGTCAATCCTGCTTTGCGCTGCCAGCTGCGCCTGGTGTTCCAAATAATTTCTTTCGTAATTTTCTTTCCTTATATATTCGTCTATGTTGTCGGCTTCCAGCACATTAAGCACTTGCCCGCCGCAAAATACCCCGTTTATTTTTTGTATCTCCATCAGCGTGACACAATAGGTGGTGCTAGTGAGCATATCCCTGACAAACATATAGCCTCTGAACCGCTCCGGCACTATCATCTGCAGGCCCTCCATGCCCCTTGTCAGGGGTTGCTTCTGCAGTTCGTACCGTTGCATAATAATACCCTTCCACTGTATGCCGGAATCTTCTCCTTTTTTCAGTGTTTCCACAAACCTACCTATAATGGCGTGGTTGTAAAACGGGTCAAGGTCTATCAGAACTGTCGGGTGTTCCCGCAGTTTATTCAGTTCCTTTACAATTTCAGGGTTGGGGTCAGGGTTGTGCATCACCATGTTCCACAAGGTATCAAACGGTGGAAACATGTAAAAATAAGATACGGTATCTTTATTGTGCAGGCATTCCATCACTTTGTTCATCAGCTCTGCTTCAGTACGCGGTGGGCCGTTATACTTTCTCTTCCTGCCTATGGCGTCAGATTCTGCATGGAAGAGAAATATAAATATAATAAAGACTAATAGAAACTTCATCATTGTGCCGTAATGGGCTAAAGTTAGCTATTTAGTTTTAATTTCATTTTGTTTGGCTGAAACAACCTTGCGGTATTTACAATTCCAAATTGCATCTATATATTTGCGTATGATTTTATCTGACCAAAGTATTCTTGAAGAAATTGAAAAAGGCACAATTGTCATTGAGCCTTACGACCGCAAAAACCTTGGCTCTAATTCTTACGATATTCACCTGGGTAAGTACCTTGCTATATATAACGATACCATGCTTGATGCCCGCAAGCACAATCAGGTAACACATTTTGAAATACCTGATGATGGTTATGTGCTGCAACCCAACATGCTCTACCTCGGCGTAACTATGGAGTATACTGAAACGCATGCCCATGTACCTTTTTTAGAAGGTAAGTCTTCCACAGGCAGGTTAGGAATAAATATACACGCAACAGCCGGCAAGGGCGATGTTGGCTTTTGCAATGCCTGGACACTTGAAATTTCATGCGTGCACCCGGTACGCATATACGCAGGCATGCCAATAGGGCAGCTGATCTACTTCCCTGTGGTAGGTGAAGTGATTAATAAATACAGTCATAAAAGTTCAGCCAAGTATAACGAAAGAAATATGAAGCCGCTGGAAAGTATGATGTGGAAAAACGAATTCTGATTAATTGCTTTTCCGGTAGCAGGCACGTAAAACCAATCTGAATGACTGAGGCATTATTTCAATTTATCTGGCAGCACAGCCTGTACAATGTCACTAACCTGTCCACCGCTGCCGGTGAACCAGTGGTGGTCATGCACCCCGGAAAGCGCAACACTGATGCCGGGCCTGATTTTCTTAATGCACGCATAAGGATTGGTGCCACAATACTTGCCGGCAATATAGAGCTCCACATAAAGACAAGCGACTGGCTCCGCCACGGTCACCAGGATAATGCGGCATACCACAACCTTATTCTGCACGTGGTGTATGATAATGACGTTGACGAGGTGGTGCCCTTTACACCTGTGTTGGCCTTAAACAACCACATTGCAGCTGATGTGGTGTGCCGGTATGAGGGTCTGATGTCGACCCCTGAAAAGCTGCCGTGCGCTGGTGCTTTTGGCAATGTAAAGAGCATTGTGAAAGAAAACTGGCTCGCAAGGTTGCTGGCAGAAAGGTGGGAACAGAAACTCGCGGACTGGAATGTTGTGCTTGAAAACAGTGCAGAAGATTGGCGCAACCTGCTGTACTGGCGCCTGGCAGCCAATTTTGGGTTCAAAACCAATGCCACTCCTTTTCTGATGCTGGCGCAATCACTGCCGCTCAATATTTTAGGCAGGCATCGCGGCAACCTGATGCAGATTGAAGCACTCATGTTTGGCCAGGCGGGCCTTCTGGCTGAAGCTTATACCCATCCATATCCGGTCGGGCTCCTCAGGGAGTATAACTACTTAAGGCAGAAATATTCCCTTACGCCCTTGCCTGCACACCTTTGGAAGTTCATGCGCATGCGGCCGCCCAACTTCCCTACTATCCGTATAGCGCAGTTCGCGGCGTTGATACACCAGTCAGAACATCTGTTCTCCCAGATTATTGAAACACACGCTGTAAAAGAAATAGAACCCTTGCTGGATATAACTGCAAGTGGTTACTGGGATGCCCATTTCAGGTTTGAAGATACTGAACAGGAAAATCAGGCCCCGAAAGCCCTGGGCAAAACCTCGGTACACAATATTATTATCAATACCATAGCGCCAATACAATTTTTATACGCCGCAAGGCAGGGCAGCGCCGGCCTTAAAGACCAGTCGCTCAACCTGCTTGAAGCCGTGCCGGCCGAAAAAAACAATATCATAAACCTGTGGCAGGCTACCGGCTGGGAAGCGCTTAATGCCGCCCAGTCTCAGGCCCAGATTCAGCTTTACAACAATTATTGCACCAGCCGCAGGTGCCTGGAGTGCACCATTGGCCTTAATATTATTCGTTCGGCCAGTTAAAGGTCATGATCTTTTTACAGTCAGGGTGCAGGCTTTCTATCACAGGGCAGGTGCGCGCCGTATGTTCAATAATCTGTTTTTCCTTATCAGT
>JACMPD010000085.1 GCA_014377675.1 Taibaiella sp. | reverse complement strand
TTTTTCTGTTTTAACAGATGGCAGGTTTACTTTTAACACGCTGGGCGCGCCTACACGCTGTAGTATTTTATAATCTTCCTTTGATATATTCAGCATTGGCCTGAATGCCTCCACTATTGCGCCAACAGCCACGGGCAGGTCAGCCTTTTGGGTCACCTGCAGGTAGTTGCCCATGCATGAATATTCGTTTTTCAGCTCTGGTACCGCTTCCAGGCTTATGATGTAAGGTTTGAAGAAAATTTTCCTGCGCAGGAGTTTCGCCATCACGCCACAGATGTCACCGCCGCAGCTCTCTCCGCCATCAGTTATCAGCACTATGCTATATGCGTTGTGTTCTTCATCAATCAGGTCTTTTTCAGCTGCTTCGCTGAGTGAATAGGCTATTGAAGTAACGCCGAGCGGCTTAATATCATCGAGGCGAAACTCCATTTGGGTTCTGTTCTGCTTGGTGAAGGGTACTTCATTGCGGGTATCAGTACAGTTGTGCTCCGGCACGGTTGACTGGCTGCCAAATACGCGCAAAGAAAATTCAACCTGGTCATTAAACGTCCAGACACTATCCATTAGTTTCAGTACCAGTTCATTTGCTATTTTATTTTTCTCCCTGCCTCCGGCCCATCTTTGGAGCATACTTGAAGACTCATCTAATAAAATAAGAATGCGGGATTGTGTAAAACCTTTAGCGGCCTGCCCCATAGCCGGGCAAGCGCTCAAAGCACTTAATAAACTAAATATAAAAATCGCCTTTAATCGCATGAAATACACTTCAATAACAAACCTACGCCATCAGCGGGCAAATGTCAAAAGTTAAGAATTAAATTTGCAAATATGGTGCCGAAAAAGGCTCAGGATTTTAAAATGCGCCTTTCAAGATTATTTTTTAACATATAAAATCAGGAAGATATACCTATCGAGCCATACATGGTACAAAGTTAGTGTTTTAAAAAGTGAGGGGGAAACCACGATCCAGATTCGTCTATGTGCTTTTTTGAGAGAGCTACAGCCCCACCACAAACAAAAATTCCCTACCCGTAAACCCGCAGATTTTTTACTTTGCACTAAAAATTACGTTCTATGCGCCTGCTATTAATTTGCCTCCTTTTTATAAGTGTACATGCGCGTGCGCAATTCGGGCACAGGGAGGTGGCGGCTACTGCACCGGCGGCGGCGATATATAGAGGCGATATTGATTTTGAAGATATCACCTGCAAAACTGACCCGAGTATAATAACCGGGGACGAGTTATACTTTCCGCCGGGCAACCGGCTTGATGGTGAACGGAATATTAAAGGAATGTACAGCGCCACACAATGGCCGCTCAAAGCTGTGATAGCAGACTCAGTAAGCGAACTGAAGGCACAGGGGCGATCTGCATTTGGCTGGGAACTCAGGGACCCGACAGCAAGACCGGGCGGTTGGAAAGTGATACCGGGCATTAACTATAACACTTATGTGTATAAGCCAGGGCTTTTTATTTATAGTGGTGCCAGCATAATGGATGTTACCACGCCCTACACAGGGCTGGCGGGCAAGTTTTTTAAAATACGTTCGTTTAAAGACAGCGAGCTGAATAATGTGGGGTACTGCTGGCTGTCGTTTGTGCTTGAAGACGAAAATGGCATACAGGTTAACTGGGTGGTGCACGCCGGTACCATCCGCAACAGCTCCATGCACCTCAAAAGCTTCTTGGTGAAAAGCAAAGAGAAGGCGGTGGGCCGGCGTTTCTACTACAAGCCGGGTGATGAATACCGCAAAGAATATTATAATATACTGGATAAGCAACTATATAAAACCGACACTGAGAAAAGTTACCAGTGTACTGACATTACTTTCGTAAGCACCAACCCTGAATACACCGCCCAACCCTATTACATATTCACTGATAATGATGGCGTGGAAATAGCGGTGGAAATGGGTGCATCGAACGGCAGTTCAAAGCTGTATAATATTAATTATTTTTTGACCGAAGATGAATACATGAATAAAAAACTAGCTGAAAACCGGGTGCGTGATTCCACAACAGTAGCGGAAACCACCGATGCACACAGGCAGCGGGCAAATGACGTTAATGAGCGGCACAGGCTTGAAACCAGGTATGGAAAGGCTGTGGCCAAAATGATACTGGAAGGAAGGGTTAAAATTGGTATGAAAAAAGAAGTGTGTGGTGAAGCCTGGGGTGAACCTGCAATAAAAGTAAAAAACAAGACGAAGAAAGGCCTGGAGGAAACGTGGAAATACAACCCTTACCGGTGGCTGAAGTTTTTCAATGGTGTTTTAACGGGCTATTCTGACTGATGAACGGCAGGTTGGTGATCAAAATTTAACACCGGCAAAAGGGCGTGTTTAAATTACATTTCCTATGTTGTGAAAAAAAGCCGTATTTTGAAGTTTTAACCCAAAAAGCCATTGAATGAAAAATGTGCTGAAGAGCATTTATTTTTTCTTACCGGTTCAGTTAGTTCTGTTGCACTTTCGCAAGTCGCAATTGCTGCTGAGCTTCTGGCTTATTTTGGTGCTTATTATATTAGGTATATTCGGGGCGCACTTCGGGGCGTCTTCCCTGTTGCTGGTGCCTGAGTACCTGGGTCAAATCAGCTTCATGAGTATGTTTTTGTTGGGCAGCTGCACCTGCGTGTTCATGATGTCATGGCATATAACCACCTTTATAATACATAGTAAGCGACTGCCTTATATGCGGGCCACCCGCTATGCATTTGTGGTTTATTGCATGAATAATTCTATTATCCCGCTTTCCTTCCTGGTGTTTTATTCATTCATTTCCATACGGTACCAACTGGCTAATGAGCACACCCCGGCGAGCCAGGTATTACTGTACCAATGTGGTTTTTACCTAGGTTTCCTGATATTGCTGTTGGTTTCTTTCGCATATTTTTTCAGGGTAAGCCGGGACTTTTTCAAGTCGCTGCTCACTACCATTACCCGGCCATCCCGTATCCGGAGGATCATCCCTTACGATGCGCTTGACTATGAAATAGATATGATACCTGCACGTACGTTTATTACCGGCCGGTGCAGGGTTTCCAAAACCGAAGCTATAGCCCACTACCACCCCAGGGTGATTAATACTATAATGCAGCGGCACCACCGCAATGTTATTTTCGCGGCGTTTTTCTCTTACTTCGCCCTACTTATTATGGGCGCTTACATGGAGCATCCACTGCTCAGGATTCCGGCAGGTGCGGGTTTTTTGCTTCTTTTCTCTATCATAATGGGGTTTGTAGGCGCCTTTAAATACTTTATGAAAAGCTGGGAAGCGCTTGGGTGGGTTTCTTTTGCCGTGCTGCTCTCAGTGCTGGTAAAATACCAGGTTTTTGATCTTCGCAGTATTGCCTACGGCCTCAACTACCGGGTGCCGGTGAAGGAAAGACCAGAATACACTTATGACAATATCCACTCTATATTTAGTGCAAAACGGTTTCATGACGACCTTAAAAGGGAAGAACACCGGCTTGATAACTGGAAGAAACTGGCTGAAAAAAGTGACTCAGGAACTACAATGGTGGTAGTAACCACCAGCGGCGGCGGCTCCCGCTCCTGCTACTGGACGTTTAACGCGCTGCAATATGTAGACAGCCTTACCGGCGGCAAACTATTTAAAAATACAGTACTGATTACCGGTGCCTCAGGCGGCATGATAGGCGCCAGCTACTGGCGCGGTGTGCATGATGCCTACCAGCAGTCACTGATAAAGCGGCCCTATGACGCGCAGTACCAGGCCAATATGGGCAAAGACCTGCTGAACGCCATAGTTTTTTCGCTGGCGAGTGTTGACCTTATCTCTCCTTTTAATAAAATATCAATAGCCGGTTACTCTTATACCCGTGACCGGGGGTATGCGATGGAGCAGGAGCTAATAGCCAACACTGACAGCCTGCTTGACCGTAACATGGGTTACTACCGCGAGCGGGAGGAAAAAGGCCAGATACCGCAGCTGATTATTAACGGCACCATAATAAATGACGGGCGAAAGCTAATGATGTGCAACCAGCCACTCACCTACCTTACCCAACCCGAGTATTCGCTCAACTCCCCCGCCCCGCCTATTGATGCTATTGACTTCTCTACTTTTTTTGCCAGCAACAGCCCCTACAACCTTCGCATTACATCAGCCCTGCGCATGAACGCCACCTTCCCGTTAGTATTGCCGGTGGTGCGCCTGCCCAGCCAGCCCTACATGAATATAATGGATGCGGGTCTGCGTGATAACTTCGGGGCGGAGATAGCCACGCGCTATCTGTTTACCCTGAGGGGGTGGATACGTAAAAATGTGAAAAATATTATTTTGTTAGAACTGAGGGACACCCGGGAGTTTGATATTTCAGACCAGTCAACGGAGGCAACGCTCGGTAATATGCTCATGGATCCCCTGTTTGCCATCCAGAATAAGTGGGAGTGTTTCCAGTCTTACAAGCATACTTATTTCAAAGACTACACCCCTGGTTTTATGGGTAAAAGAGTGCATTATGTAACTATGGCTTACGTACCTAAAGAAATAAACAAGTATGCCGCGCTCAATTTTCACCTTACCCTGAAAGAAAAAGAAGATTTGTCAGCATCGATCTACAACCCTGAAAACCAAGCAGCTGTAGAAAAAATATTGAAATATTTGAAGTGATTTTTTTAAAAACGTGCTGCCCCCTGTATTAATGGTACGTTAAGACTAAAATGGCATCAATTTCAGAAAGATTTATTTCAGTATGCTCCTGTTATTTGGGATATGATTTTATAAAAACGCTCATCACGGCAAGTAGCCGTGATGAGCGTTAAAAGTTAGTTCACTACCGGCAGATAGCCATAGTTTTTACCGTATTCCATCATCTGGTTAAAGAAGTTGTCAGGGTATTCCACGCTTACATCTTTTATGTCCTGGCCGTCCATAACCGGAATGAGTTTAGGCTGAATGAAGCCCCTGTAAGGTTTTATGCCCAGTTTGGCGAAGCGCTCCAGTATTTCTTTATGCAATACCTTGTCTACTTTTACACCATAACCCTCCACCAGGTTTTTGCCTGCTTTAAAATCACCTTCTGATTTTATGCGCTGTATTTCTTTCAGCAGATCGCCAAACAGCAGGCGTAACTTAGCGTAGTCATTCACCTGTATGTAAGTCTTGCCGTCTTTTTTAATGAATTCCGTTACTTTGTCTTTGGCTCCCTTCTCAAACGCCCAGTGTGCTACCAGCGCCCTGTTGCGCATGTGGGCCTCTTCCAGCTGGTCACCTGGCTTCAGGCGGGTAAGCTGGGTCATCATGCCATTCATCATGTAGTTGTCATAGGCTGCTTTGGCTACATCCATATCAGGCATTACTTTTATATCTATCAGCTTCTGGTCCATTATAAAATAAAGGCCCACGAGGTCAGCACGCGCTTCTTCAAGGCAACTGGCGTAGTTTTTCAGGGTTTTATCAGTGGTTTCTATCCCGTCATTTATTTTGCCGCTGGCGTGGCCAATGCACTCATGCATATCAGTGTGCAGGTCACCGGCGAGGCCGCCATGCTTTTTGAGCCTGGCCTTCACTTCATCATTAGCCGCAAACTCATCAACCATGCCGCTTTTGGCGCCAACCGAGTTGTAAGAGTGTATAATATTGCTGAGTGAAACCGATTTGGAACCGTGGTCTTTGCGTATCCAGTCAGCGTTGGGCAGGTTAATGCCTATCGGCGTGCTGGGGGCCGCGTCTCCGCACTCTACTATTACGGTAATGGCTTTGGCGGTTATGCCTTTTACAGTGTCCTTTTTATGCTCTTTCATTATTGGCGAGTGGTCTTCAAACCATTGCGCTTCTTTGGCTATGGCCTCTATGCGCTTTGTCTCCTCCATATCTTTTATAGACACGGTGCTTTCAAAGCTGCCTTTCTTGCCTATGGCATCAAGATACACTTCAATAAAGCCGTTCACCACATCAACGCGGGAGTTTACGTCTTTTACCCAGGCTATGTTGTAGTCATCCCAAACTTTCAGGTCGCCGGTCTGGTAGTATTTCACCAGCAGGTCAAGCGCTTGTTTTTGTTCGGCATTTTCAGCAACCGCTGATGCTTTTTGCAGCCAGCCGGCAATTTTATCAATAGCCGCGCCATACATACCGCCGCTTTTCCATGTTTTTTCTACTATCTGTCCGTTTTCCTTGGTCAGCTTGCTGTTAAGCCCCCAGGAGGGCGCGTTGCCCTTGGTATCAAACTTAGCGTAAAAGGCTTCTCCCTCTTTCTGTGTTACGCCCTCATAAAAGTTGTTTGATGAGTTAACTATGTTGTCAATGTTAGGGCGCTGGTCTACCAC
>JACMPD010000084.1 GCA_014377675.1 Taibaiella sp. | reverse complement strand
TCACCTGAGCAGCGACAATGTACTATAAGCAAACCACGCTTTAATGGCAACCGCTAATGAAAACAGGCCCTAATTATATGTAAACTGAAAAATAACAGTACTTTTAGTTTTGATTACAGAAATTTGAGTTAACCATGTTTAAAAAAACCACCACCATATTTACCGGCGTTATTTTGCTGATGTTTGGTCTGTACAAGGCTATTGCGCAGCAGAAAGGGAAGGAAAAAACTGTTGCGGCTGCGAAACCGAAAAAAGCTGCCTTAACGCCTGTGGTATACCTGGGCAAGTCTGATTTTGCGGGGGGGAAGATAAGTGTCAGCAAGTTCAGCAGCCTGTTGAAGCAGGGAATCAGCGCGCGTGACTCTGCGGGCAACACATATAATATTGTTGGCTTTTACCTTAACTATGATGAGATGCGGCTATATGAAGACTCCGTGGGGGAAAGCATCATTACAATGGATCTTTCGCGTGAGTATTGTTCGGGCGATACTGTCTCCACCAATATAGCACAGAGCATATTTGACCGCGTAAAAAAGGGAGATACGGTATTTTTTGACCAGGTGATGCTGACCAAGAACGCTGCCAACCGCCGCCTGGACACGTTTTTGGGCAAGGATCTGAAGTGCATTATTATGAAATAGCTTTTTTACTACTCTTTTTGCTGTTGCCTCCGTTTTAACAATATTTCAACTAAAAACAGGCGTATATACACTTAAATGGCTTGATGACGCTGTAAAACCTACAATACCATTACAATTATTATCAAATTTACTTCTATCTTCACCGCTCAATCTTTATATTCTAAATTTCAATTCATGTCGAAAAAGTTATTCGTGGTGGTTGCGGCCATGTTGTGTGCAGGTAGTGTGCTGAGAGCGCAGGAACCCTGCGGGACTGATAAAAAGTACTGGGATCTTGTGAAACAAAAGCCGCAAATATTAGAATATGAACGTGCATTTGAAGAGCAGATACAAAACAGCATTAACGACGCACTGCGTAACAAAACTACCTTAACGGCTACCGATACGGCGTATTTTGATATACCAATAGTGATACATGTGGTGCATGACTATGGCGCGGAATACCTTGCCGATAATGATATTTATGACGCAGTAAAATATTGGAGCGAGGTGTTTCAGGCGCAGAACACGGATACAGCTTATGTAATAGCGCCCTTTAAAAAATATATAGGCAACGCGCGGATAAGACTGCACCTGGCCACCATAGACCCGCGCGGGAAACCGACGAAGGGCGTTGTGCGCCACATGTCTTACCTCACCGGCAATGCCGATGATGATGCGAAGTATTTCGGTTGGCCTAACAATAAGTATATAAATATTTGGTTTATCCGCACCTTCGGGGCGGCCTCCACAGGTGCGGCTGCTTACGCCTACTACCCTTCTACCGCCGCTTTTATACCTAATTATGATGGTGTTATTTCGCTGTATACTTATTTGAATTATGCCAAGGCCATACCGCATGAGATAGGCCACGTACTGAACCTGCAACACGTGTGGGGCAACAACAACAGCCCGGGCACGGTCTGCGGCAACGACGGCGTTGATGATACGCCGCCTACCAAGGGACACAACCCTGTTGGCTGTGTGGCCTCGGCACTATACGATACTGCCTGCGCTACCGGTTACATGCGGAATTATACCACGTCTGCAGGCGTTGACTCTGTGGAAAACTACCCAGATACGGTAAATTCGCAGAATATAATGGACTATACGTACTGCCAGCAAATGTTCAGCAAGGGGCAGGTAGTAAGAATGCGTACGGCGTTGCTTTCATCAACCGCCGGAAGGAACAACCTTTCCACAGCTGCCAACCTGGCGGCAACCGGGGCAATGGCAGCAATGCCAGACCTGCCGCCGGTGGCTGAATTTATTGTAGACCGCGGCGTGGGCGGAACTTTCGCCACAGACACGCGTTCTTATTTTCTCACGTTCAATAATTCCAACAGTTTCTCCTTTACTGACCATAGCTGGAATGATACCATAACGAGTTTAAAATGGCAGTTTTCCAATGGCGCCACAACGCCAAACTCTACTGCGTCAGCGGTGCTCAATAAATTTTCGGTTCCGGGCTGGGTAACCGCCACGCTTACGGCCACATCAAACGCCGGCAGCGATACACTTGTGAATACCCATGCTGTATATGCGGCAGATACTACCGCAGTTTCGCCAACTGGTTTTTCACAACATTTTGCGACACCGGCATCAATTGACAACTGGCCAATGATCAATTTTTACAACAACCAGTACAAATGGGAATATGTAACTGGTGCAAGTGCTGACGGCGATAACAGCTGCGTGCGTTTCCGTTCATTTGATACTACCAACAAGGTGTTTGGTACCCCCGCGGGCGATCATGATGATTTTTACACACCGGCCTTCAACCTAAATGGCATTACCGGTAAATTCTACCTTAACTTTTATACAGCGGCAGCGAAGACATCGAACCCGGGCGGTGGCACCCCGGCTGTTGGTGACTCTTTACAAATAGATGTAAGCACCACAGGCGGCGCGAGATGGACCCGCATAGGTGGCCTTAGCGGTAACAACCTGGTGAACAATGGCGTGAAGAACACGGAATATAAACCTACGCTGCCGGCCCAAAGGAAGCCACAGGCCCTGAACATACCAGACGTTTACAGAACGGGTAATACTTTCTTCAGGTTCAGGTACTGGCCGGGCAATACGGGCAACAACTTTTACATGGACAATGTATATATGTTCCCTTTCCCTACATCAGTTGATGAGAGTGTTGTTGCGGCGGGTACCTTCAGCGTGTATCCTAACCCATCGAGCGAGGGCTTTAATCTTGTCTTCCGCAATGGCAATGAAGGCAATGTACACCTGCTGATAAAAGACATAGCCGGCAGGGTGATATATGAAGACCAAAAGACTTATACACCTGGTACCACAGCACAGGAAAATCTGCCAAAAAGTTTATTGCCCACACCAGGTATGTACCTGATAACGGTGATAATAGACGGCGCTTCCCGCACTGAAAAATTGATTGTTTATTAATAATGGTTTAATGCGGGTAATTAAAAAATATTTTTTAGAAACCCAAGATACCGGCTGCAGATTACGTCTTATATCTACAGCTGCTATTTTTCCTGAAGCACCTGAATTGCATTAAAAATTATTAAATTTGAATTAATCCTGAGTAATTTTATTATTTTATTAACTTTGAAGCCTTTATAACGATCTACGATGAAAAAAATCTTTTTAAGCCTGATGTTAGGATTAACGGCTCTTGCGGGTACCAGCTACGCTCAAAAGCAATGCGGTACTGATG
>JACMPD010000083.1 GCA_014377675.1 Taibaiella sp. | reverse complement strand
AGGGGTACCCCAGTAGCGGCTGCGGCTGAGGTTCCAGTCCACCATGTTCTCCAGCCAGTTCCCGAAGCGGCCCTCTCCGGTAGCTTTCGGCTTCCAGTTAATGGTTTTATTCAGTTCTATCATCCTGTCTTTCACGGCTGTTGTTCTTATGAACCACGCGTCAAGCGGGTAATAGATAACTGGTTTGTCTGTTCTCCAGCAATGCGGGTAGCTATGCTCGTATTTTTCAACCTTGAAGGCGTGGCCCGCAAGTTTCAGTTTTACGGCAATGTCTACGTCCACATCAGTGTAGTCAGGGTCATTTTTATAATCTTTTACATATCTGCCGCTGAATTCGCCCATGTAGTCCGTAAACTTACCTTGGCGGTCCACCGTTACCAGTATGCCTATATTATTCTTTTTGCCCACCTTGTAGTCATCGGCTCCGAAAGCTGGGGCTGTATGCACTATACCGGTACCATCTTCAGTGGTTACAAAGTCGCCGGTTATTACCCTGAAGGGGTCGCCACCTGCTATTTCGCTGGTATTGCCATCAAAAGGCAGCAACTGATCATAGCGCAGGTTCTCCAACTCACGGCCCTTGTACTCCCCTATTATGTGCCACGGTATCACTTTATGTTCCGGCAGGTAGGTAGTAAGGTCAGCGTTTTCAGCTTCAGCCTTGAAATATTTTCCTGTAAGTGGTTTCGCGATTATTACATTACACGGCTGGTGGGTATACGGGTTGAAGGTTTGCACCAATACATAGTCAATATCAGGCCCTACGGTAAGGCCGCAGTTGCCGGGTAAAGTCCATGGAGTGGTGGTCCATGCCATAAAATACACCTGTGCCGCTTTTTCAGCAGGCAGCAAGCCGCCACCTATCGGCAACGCTACATAAGGTTCCCATGCGTTTCTGGCAACCTGGTGCAGTTGTGTTTGCAACGGGTTAGCAGGTACAGCAGGGTTAGGCGCGGCAAGCAGGAACATGGCCACAACTGTAGTGTCCTTAACATCTTTATACGTACCTGGCTGGTTAAGCTCATGGCTGCTGAGGCCCGTGCCTGCGGCAGGGGAATAAGGTTGTATACTGACGCTTTTATACAGTAAATTCTTACTATACAATTCCTTCAGCGCCCACCAGAGGCTTTCAATATAATTATTATCAAACGTAACATAGGGCTTGGTCATATCTACCCAATATCCCATTTTTTCTGTAATGTCTTCCCACTTATCTTTATAACGCATCACTACCTCGCGGCATTTTTTGTTATAATCTTCAACAGAAATTTTTTTACCTATATCTTCTTTAGTAATTCCCAGTTCTTTTTCTACAAACAGCTCAATAGGCAGCCCGTGGGTATCCCAACCGGCTTTGCGCTCTACAAAATAACCCTGCATGGCCTTATACCGGCAAACGAGGTCTTTTAATGTACGCGAAATAACGTGGTGAATACCAGGCATACCATTCGCGCTGGGAGGACCTTCGTAAAAAACGAATGGCTCATTGCCCCTGCGCTGTTCTATACTCTGTGTAAAATACTTATCATGCTTCCATATAGCGAGCATTTCCTGCTCAATGGAAGGCATGTTTAATCCTTTATATTCTCTGTATTTCTCTGACATAGACTATGTCCAACCTATTAAAAATCGTGCAAAGGTAGTCAGAAATACAATACATAGAGCTACGTTGCGCTATTAACAAAAATTTGGGATATTTTGTTCAAAACGCGAAAGTTTTTTTATAAAACCGGGCATAGTAGGTGATACTAAGATGTTAAACGGGTGGAATGTGCACTATGCCAATTTCTTCCGGACAACCACCCATTCCTTTATATCGACCGTAAAAGGAAGATTGCCTATTTTAACTATAGTTTTCTTTTCCCTTATCTGCGTGATGGTGCCCACCTGGTGACTGATTTTGCTACGGACCAAATCGCCTATCTTGGGTTTACCACCTGTTACTTCATAATTTTTATCCGCTTTCTTTGCGGCAGCAACATTGGTTTGTACCTGTTTGTTGTGAAACAATACATTTTCGGCGGACTTTATCACTTCGTGTTTGTTCTCCGTCTTTTTCCAGTCATGAATAATCTGCTTAAATTTACGCTCGGTATCGCGCAGGTATTCAAGCTCTTCTTTCTTTATTTTATTTTGCAACTGCAGCGTTTCCCGCTGCTGCTTTAGCTTCTCCTTATCGGTGAGTACTTCAAAATTTTTTTTCAGCCGCTCATTCTCTTTCAAAAGGTTATCAAGTTCCTTTTCCTTATCACTCAGGCGAACACTTTGCTGTTCTGTCTGGTGCAGCATTTTGTCCAGTTTAAAATGTTCCCGCTGGGTGAGTTGCTTGGCACGCTCTATAACCGCTGCCGGCAGGCCACTGCGCTGTGCTATTGCAAATGTATAAGAGCTGCCTGGTTTGCCAACGGTCAATTGGTATAACGGTTCCAGCCTTTCTTCATCAAAAGCCATTGCGCCGTTGAAAATACCCCTCACCTTCCCGGCCATTACTTTAAGATTGAGGTAGTGCGTGGTAATGATGCCCAAGGCATTTTTACTTGCAAGGTCCTCAACTATAGCCTCAGCGAACGCGCCACCCAGGTTGGGGTCTGATCCGCTGCCCAGTTCGTCAATAAAAAAAAGGGTACGGCCGTTGGCGAAGTCCATGAAGTACTTCATATCCTGCAAATGAGCACTGTAGGTACTCAGTTCATGCTCAATGCTTTGTGTATCGCCTATTTGCACCATCAGCTGTTTAAAAATACCTAGTTCTGAGTTTTCATCAGCCGGAATGAGCATACCCGCCTGCGCCATCAGCTGCAACAGGCCTACAGTTTTCATGCTCACAGTCTTGCCCCCGGCATTGGGACCGCTGATGATGAGAATACGGTTGTGCCTGTCAAGCGATATATTGAGCGGTACTGTGGGCTTGTTGTTCTGCTTATTACGGAGTAACAGTAAAGGGTGCGATGCTTTAATGAGCTGTAACTGAGGGTGCGGACTCATGCGGGGCATATTGGCGTTCATATCTATACCTAATAATCCCTTAGCCCTTATAAAATCGTAAATACCGCATAAATGATAATATGTT
>JACMPD010000009.1 GCA_014377675.1 Taibaiella sp. | reverse complement strand
GCAAAACAAAGGAAGATAAGGACATTATTACTGTTGTACAACCAGATATTTCTGTTATATGTAATAAGGCAATCCTAGATTTCAAAGGCTGCCTCGGTGCACCTGATATTGTAGCTGAAATATTATCACCGGGAAACAACAAAATTGAACTAAAGAATAAATATGAAATATATGAAGAGGCGGGTGTAAAAGAATATTGGGTAGTAAGCCCGCAAGACCGCACCTTCCTGATATATACACTTATTGATGGTAAATACGTGCCTTCCCGTATCATGGTTTCGGGAGATGTGGTCACTTCTTCCGTTTTACCTGGTTTTTCCCTTCACCTCCAGGCAATGTTTGATGGTTTAGATTAGGGTAAGTTTTAGGTTTTGTGGTAACTTTACTTCTTTATGTGTAAGGCTTATTCGTCCGTCATTTCCCTGCTGCTTATTTCATTACCCGCTTACACCCAAACTACGCGGCCATCTTATCCGCAAGACTATTTCCGGAACCCATTAGATATTCCAATATTTCTTGCGGGCAACTTTGGTGAATGCAGGCCGGGGCATTTCCACAGCGGGATTGACATTAAAACAAAAGGAGAGGAAAATCAGCCTGTCCATGCTGCCGCGGAGGGATATATCTCACGAATTAAGATGGAAAAGGGCGGATTCGGGCATGGGCTGTACATTACACACCCTAACGGCTACACTACGTTGTATGCCCACCTGAATGACTTTTCGCCCGCGATACAAAAATATGTGAGAACAAAGCAATATGAAAAGAAGGCATGGAATATTGACCTACAGCTGTCTCCATCTCAATTTCCGGTAACAAAAGGACAGCAGGTGGCCTGGTCAGGCAATACTGGTGCATCTACCGCGCCGCACCTGCATTTCGAAATAAGAAATACCAAAACAGAACACCCGCTCAACCCGGAGCAATTCGGACTGCCTATAGTTGATAAAATACCCCCAGCCGCTACTGAGGTTGCATTTTACTCCGGGAATATTTATGATGCTGAATCGGCTCACCCCCATATTTTATCGCTGCAAAAAACAGCGGTAGGTTACAAGCCGCTGAAATTCAAAAATGATTTACACTATGGTATCAGCAAAGATACTGTGCTTTTAGAATGGGGTAACATAGGTTTGGCGCTTAACGTAGACGACTATATGAATGGCAGCGATAATTCGCTTACCTTCTATAAAGCCACTATCAGGATGGATGATAGCGTACAAGTGGAAGTTACCCTCGATGATATTGGCTATGACGAAACCCGCTATATTAATGCCTATACCGACTATAGGAGCAAGAAGCAAAAAGGCAGGTGGTTTCAGTTGTTTTTTCAGCAACCGGGCAACAGGCTGGGCAGTATCTACACCCGGTTAAACGCCGCCAGAGGTTTACTGTCGGTAGAGGAGGGCAGCACACACAAAATAAATATCAGCATAGCCGACGATATGGGTAATGTATCTGATATAAATTTTTATATCAAAGGTGCCGTCTCACCGTTAATCACTGATTACCCCCAGTTAACTCCGTTTTATGCCAATAAGCCAAATAAGTTCGCTGACCCCAACGTTACACTTTCGCTTGATGAAAAGCAATTATACGACGATATAAATTTTAAATTTGAAAGTATTCCTTTCAGCGATGGTTATTCTGATAAGTACCAATTGCATTATCCGTGGGTTCCCGTTCACCATTACCTTGAGCTGATGGTTAAGCCCACTCGTCCAATACCTTTCAATCTTCGTCAAAAAGTGGTATTGATGTACTCCGATGGGAAAGAAACGGAGGGCTCATCAGCCGAACCAGTTGACGGAGGATGGTATAAGACAAATGTGCGCAGTTTGGGTACCTACTGGCTTAATGTGGACACCATACCTCCTGTAATAAAATCAATGCAGCAACCCGGCGCCATACTTTCAAAAGCAAAGCAAATTACATTTACAGCAAAGGACGCTGTGACATCAGTTAAAAGATTCAGCGGCTATTTAGATGACAGCTGGATCTGTTTTGAGCAACACGGCAATTCTTTTTTTTACAAGTTTGACGAACATTGCTCCAAAGGAAAACACATCCTTGTATTTAAAGCGGAAGACGAAAACGGCAATGCCGCCAGCCAAACCCTTACATTTATACGTTAAATAATATGGCAATACAGACCGGCGATAAAGCCCCCGCATTTACACTCCCTGATCAGGACGGTAAGTTAGTTTCACTTATTGATTTTATAGGGCACAAAGTTGTGCTATACACCTACCCTGAAGACAACACGCCCACCTGCACCGTTGAGGCCTGCAACCTGCGTGATAATTACGCAATACTCCGGGAAAAAGGTTTGGTTGTAATAGGTGTAAGTCCGGATACAATAGCGAAGCACAAAAAATTTGAAAGCAAACATAGCCTTCCTTTTACTTTATTGGCAGACCCTGAACGGGAATTGCTCATGGCGTATGATGTATATGGCGAAAAAAAGCTCTATGGCCGCACCTATATGGGTATTTTCCGGCGTACATTTTTAATCAATGAAGCTGGCATTATAGAACATA
Organism: Taibaiella sp.; assembly: GCA_014377675.1. Classification (GTDB taxonomy): domain Bacteria; phylum Bacteroidota; class Bacteroidia; order Chitinophagales; family Chitinophagaceae; genus Flavipsychrobacter. The sequence continues at coordinate 9,706 of JACMPD010000009.1, read as the reverse complement.
TCATAACCACCGTACGTAGCAAAGAACATACTGAGCAGATTATGAAGGTATGGGGTATTGACTGAATGGCTACATCTTGTCCGGCTCAAATTCAAGCTGCCTGAAGTAGGCAACATCCTTTATCAGTTTGTTGCGCTTCGCTATTTGTTGTATAAGCGCTGTGGCGGTAGATATGGGAGATAGTATAAAAATAGCTATGAGCAACAGGTTTTTAAACATCATTACCCTTCCCGCTCTCGCAGGGCTGCCGGGTCCGCCTTTCTCCCTGATAAACTTCGCCCAGAACCTGAAGTTCTTGATTCCCCGCTGTTCTAAAATGACTAAACCTGTTTTTAAAGGAACAGCACCGGCTTCAAGCAATGCCCGCTGAAGATCAATAAGGTTGTTGTCTGTAAGATGTTGCAATATTGGCTGCCCAAACCTGCTCGCCTCGCTGATGTCTTTGTTTTGCACGCCTGCCGCCGGCAACATACCAGATGCCTCTTTCTGTCCTTTAAAAGACCAGCGGATAACGGTGAGTAGCGAAACCAGGTTAGGGTTACTGTCAGAAAGCACAATATTACCGGTGAGCTTTGCGCCCGCTTTCAGCAAGTAATCCTTTACTTTTTCCTGTGCGTGCAACCACATATTGCGGCTGCCTACCACGGTTACCACAGGTTTATTTTTCAAAATCCTTGCATCTGCGCTTTGTAAAAATGCAGTTGTGGGTTGCGATGGATTTAAAAACCAGGGCTGATAACCAAAAATTACCAGGTCGTAGTCATGCTCAAATGCCGATGCCGGAAGGGGTTTTACGTTTGCAGGCAAATGGGTCACCGTCTCCGGCATGGCGTCAAAAAACTGAAGTGCAGTCCATGGGAAGGGAAATGGCGTAACAGGTTCAATAGGCACAAAAAACAGTTCGACCTTATCTGCAATTGGGCCAGTAATGCTGCCAAGGATTTGCCGGAGCTGACCGGTTTGTGTGTAATAAAGTACTAATATTTTTGGTTTCATGGGAGTAACTAAAGTTGTATGCTAAACAACTGTAAGATAAATATAAGCATAAGTGAACCGGGCACTCTCTGGGACCATTACCAGCAGTTTTTCCCCTTTCTTTAACCGTCCGCTGTGGAACAGTTCTTCAAGCATTAGGAAAGGGGAGGCACTACCTACATTTCCAACCCTTGTAAGATTGTAAAACCACTCGCTGGATGGGATAGCCAGGCCAACGCGGGCCATATGGGTTTCCATTTCCTTTTTAAAAAATTCGCTTGACATGTGCGGCAGGTAATAGTTCACTACTTCCGGGCTCAGATTATATTTCTTTACCAGCGTTTCCATGAACTCGCCACCTTTTTTTATAATATTTTCACCCAGCAGCCTTGTATCCTGTTTTATAGAAAAGACACTCTGTTCATTCCATTCTTTGCTGTCCATGTCTTTCCAGCCTTCTAATGTGCCATCTTCATTCTTTACCGCTCCGGCATACATGCATGTTTCCAGTTCATTGGCAAATGAAGTGATCTCAATCCATTCAATTTTTAAAGATATGCTGTTGTTATTCGGCTTGTCCTGTAGTAAAGCCGCGGAGGCGCCATCGCTCAGCATCCAACGCAGAAAATCTTTTTCAAATGCAAGGTATGGATTACTGTCTATGTTTTGCCAGGTATCAGCTTCTGGTTGAAACTGGGAAGATTTCATAAATGCAGAAAACAACTCTGACCCGCTTACCGCCGCTACCTTCTTTGTTCCGCAGGCTATCGCCATGTAAGCATACTTCAGTGCAGCCATACTGCTGCAGCAGGAGCCGGTTGCAGCCATAATTTCTATATTGCCAACCCCAAGCATACCATGTACCATTGAAGAGTGCGACGGCAGTATTTGCTCTGGCGATGTAGTGCCTGTTGCTAACAATTCAAGACTTTCCAGTGTTTGTTCTTCATCAAACAGTGCTTTAACAGCTAAAGCCGCCATTCCGGCATTGGAGTGGGTCTTTATACCGTCTTTCAACGCGTAATAGCGTTGTTTTATACCATTATTACGCAATACAAGCGACCGCGCCCTTGATGGTTTACCATTTACCAGCCCTAGAAATGATTCCATTTCATCGTTGGTAACCACATCATTGGGTAAAAATTTTGAAAGTCTTGTTATATAAACAGGTTGCACTAATTAGTTTTTTGGGTGGCTAAAATATTCTATTATTTATTGAAAAACAAAGGGCAAAAAGTAATAACGATCACATTGCATTAACAGCTATATAAATTCCATTAATTGTTAATTGATTTGTGCTTTGTTATCCTGTTTTGTTCATTCTAACCCGAAACTAATTATAAATTTCATGCCATGCTCAATATCGCTGAAATTTAATGTTTCATTATTAATGCGGGAATAGCGTATTTGCAACCAAAACGTTTTATAAATTTGCTGCTCAAACCGCAAGATATTAATGGTAACTGATACAATCAAATTTGGAACAGACGGCTGGCGCGCTATCATTGCGCAGGATTTTACAGTCTATAATGTAGCGAGGGTAGCCTGCGGGCAGGCCGAATGGCTGCTGAAAACATTTGAATCACCCAGGGTTGTTGTGGGGCATGACTGCCGCTTCGGGGGCAAACTGTTTGCTGAAACTGCAGCTAAAGTGTTGTGTGACAATGGCATAAAAGTATTGCTAGCTAAAGGTTTTATCAGTACCCCCATGATATCTTTAGGCGTTTTGCAGCTTAAAGCACAGCAGGGTGTGGTTATTACTGCCTCCCATAACCCGCCTACTTACAATGGTTATAAACTCAAGGGCGCGCATGGCGGGCCGAGCAGCCCGGCTGATATTGCCGCTGTTGAAGCCCTGATTCCCGCTGAAGTGGAGTTGCCGACACAGCCAATTGAGTACTATGAGCAAAATGGAATGTTGGAGTATCTTGATCTCGAAAGTCTTTACATTGACTATCTGAAAGAAAAATTTGATTTTGAGGCACTAGCCAAATCGCCTTTTAAACTGGCATATGATGCTATGTATGGTGCCGGCCAAAATGTGATCAGGAAGTTATTGCCAAACGCGGTACTTATTCATTGCGATGAAAACCCGGGCTTCAAGGGTCAGGCACCTGAACCATTAGATAAAAACCTGCAGGAACTCGCCAAAACAATGGCCACAACCCCAGAGCTGAAAATAGGTCTGGCCACAGATGGCGATGCGGACAGGATTGGTTTGTATGATGAGGATGGCCAGTTTGTTGACGCTCACAATATTATATTGCTGCTCATTCATTACCTATCCAAATACAAACAAATGACGGGCAAGGTGGTAATAGCTTTCTCCGTAACCGATAGGGTGAAGAAACTTTGCGAACACTACAACATTCCAGTTGAAGTAACCGCAATTGGCTTTAAATACATAAGCGAAATAATGGTACATGATGATGTGCTGGTAGGTGGCGAAGAGAGCGGTGGAATAGCGGTCAAAGGCCATATACCGGAACGCGACGGCATTTATGATGGTTTAGTTCTCTATGAATTTATGACCAAATCAGGAAAGACACTGAAAGAACTCTGCCAGGAGGTATATGCGATAGTAGGCGAATTTGTATATGAACGTAATGATCTTACCATACCAAACGATAAGAAAAACGCGATTATTAACCGTGCGGCTGAGGGAGGATATGCAAATTTTGGGAAATACGCATATAACAGGGTAGAGACAATAGACGGCATAAAATATCACCTTGATAATGGCGGATGGGTCATGTTGAGGGCCTCAGGCACTGAGCCTTTGTTAAGAGTGTACGCTGAAGGAAATAGCAAGGTGGAAACCCTTGATATACTGGAATGCGTAAAGAATGAAATTTTGAATTAATTTTATAAAAGATGGCAGGCGCCCCAGAATTGAAGGGGCGTCTGCTATTTAACTAAAAGTGCCGCAATATCTTATTTGTTTTGCGGTTCCTCCCTTGGGAGGTTTGTTTTAAATAATCCCTGGTATACTTATCAGGGAGTTTGAATGTAGACCACATTTTGCTACCATTATTCTAATGAACGACCTGAATCATAAAGAAGAACATTTTAACAGCTCAGATCTGGTTCGGGATATTGTTATAGGTATGAGCGACGGACTTACCGTGCCTTTTGCTTTGGCTGCCGGTTTAAGTGGAGCCGTTGATAATTCACATGTTATTATTATTGCTGGTATTGCCGAGGTAGCGGCCGGTTCTATAGCAATGGGATTGGGTGGTTACCTGGCGGGGAAAACTGAAATGGATCATTTTAACTCAGAACACAGCCGCGAGGTATGGGAGGTTGAGAACCTACCGGAGAAGGAAAAGGAGGAGGTGCGCGAAATTTTTGCGGAGATGGGCATGAGTGAGAGTACCCAGAAACTGATAGTGGAAGAAATGGCAAAGGACAAAGAAAAATGGGTTGACTTCATGATGCGTTATGAGCTGGGCCTTGAAAAGCCGGATGCCAAACGCGCAAGGAACAGTGCATTGAATATTGGTATATCTTATATCATTGGTGGTATGGTGCCCCTGTCTCCCTATTTTTTCTTCCATACGCCGGCTGAAGGGCTGAAATGGTCAGCCGTAATTACTGTGCTTTGTCTGCTCACTTTTGGCTATTTTAAAGCCAGATTCACGGGCCAAAACCCTGTCGCAGGTGCGCTTAGGGTAGCAATTATAGGTTCAGTAGCCGCTGCCGCAGCATTCTTTATTGCGAAGCTGATCAGCCATTGACAAAATAATCTCTATATAAGAAGGGCTATTCAAGGTGGAAACATCAAAAGCTAAAATTGCATAAACTTGTGCGATCTCAGTTTTTTTTCACTATTATTCCCTAATTTAGATTACAGCATATCAACCATTAATTTTAATTATGGCAAAACATCTATCACGGGCGTTCCTGTGCCTGTTCACAAACCTCATCTTTTTTATATTAGTAAAGAGTAATATTGTAGTTGCCCAACAAACAATTACTGGAAATGTGCTTCGGCTAAGAAACGTTACCATATCGGCTAACGCCAATGCGGCAGCATGGATGGACAGCCTTGCCGCGCAACCTGGTTCCGGCGAGCCTGTTCTGGCATACGTACATTTTAAAACACTGCCGTCGCCGGCTGAAATGCAGCAACTCAAATTTCTGGGTATAACACTTTTGGACTATGTGCCGGATAACACCTATGCCGCATTCATTACCTCCCCTGTTGCGGCCGCAAAATTGGCAGCTATGCCCATTTCAGGCATAACAAATATTAAAGCTGAATGGAAAGCAGATACCTACACCTGGAATAAAATCAAAGAACAGAAAGGACTTGTCGAATTACTGGTTACGTTTTACCCTGGCATAGGAGCAGATAAAACTAGAAAATTTTTCACTGCGATTGGCGCCCAGGTAAATGCAGGCCCTATGGAAAAATACCATGCCTATAAAATTGTAATTGATGCCTCGCAGGTGAAGTCAATGGCACAGTGGTATGGTGTGCAGAATATATGCCCGGTAACGGCCATGGTACCGCTTGACCTCCAGTCGCGCCCCGCGGTAAAAGGAAATATTGCTGTTTCACCCGCAGGTTACGGTCTAATGGGTGACGGGGTAACAGTAGGGGTGGGGGACAATGCCTCAGGCATTTATCATGCTGATTTGAAAGATCGGATAGTAAATTTCAATCCTGTTAAAATGGCTAATCATGGCGCCCATGTCAATGGCATTGTGGGCGGGGCCGCCATAATTGACCCGATGGCGGAGGGTATGGCACCACATGTGTCATTGGTTGACTACCTGTATGACCAGATTTTGCCCGCTACAGGTGCTATGCTACAAGATTACAATATGACCATAACTAACAACTCTTATGGAGTTATATTAGGCGATTGTTCTTACTCAGGCACTTATGATGGCTATTCCCGTTTTTTAGATACGTTGTCACTGCAGTTCCCAACTGTCTTGCATGTTTTTGCATCGGGCAATGATGGGTTTATGGACTGTAGCCCCATGCCCAAAGGATTCGGAACGGTAGGTGGCGGCTACCAGCCTGCAAAAAACAATGTTGTGGTCGGCAGTATGACTGATTTGTTGTTCGAGGCTCCCGACGAGTCGCGTGGCCCTACCAAAGATGGCAGGCTGAAACCAGATGTGGTGGCGGTCGGCCTTGGTGCCTATTCAACAATAGGTATTGATAATTATGAGTGGGCGGCGGGCACCAGTATGGCGTCTCCGCAGGCAGCCGGGGGGCTTGCTTTACTTACGCAGCGCTACAAACAACTTAACGGCATTACGCCCAACGCTGATATACTCAAGACAATACTGCTCAACGGAGCGCTTGACCTGGGTAATCCGGGCCCTGACTTCAGCTATGGTTATGGAGCAATGGATGTAGCCAGATCTCTTAAAATAATGGATAACAACTGGTATAGTACCGGTACAATTAACAATGGCGATTCGCAGACCGTTTCATTTGTTATTCCTGCTGGTATAGCACAGGCCAAAATAATGCTTTGCTGGGCTGATTTTCCTGGCAGCACATCATCGGCCATACAGTTAGTTAATGATCTTGACCTGTCGGTCATCACGCCAGCTTCTGTAATTCGACTGCCACTGGTACCGGATAACACGCCCGCAAATGTGCAGAATAATGCTACCGAACGCGAAGATCACCTTAACAATACTGAGCAGGTAACATTGCAAAATCCGGCTGCCGGCATATATACTATAAAAGTAAAAGGTTATCATGTACCTGTAGCCGGACAACGGTATGTAGTAGCTTATGATTTGTTGCAAAGCGGTATAAGGCTCACTTACCCGGTTGGTGGTGAGCGGTGGCAAAATACTGATTCATTCCGTGTGTTCTGGGATGCGGTGCCGGACACAAATACATATACAATTCAGTTTTCACCTGATAACGGTGCCAATTGGACTGTACTGTCTAATACATTGCCAGCACATGCGCACTACTTTGGTTGGAAGCCAACCGGATTGAATACTGGTAATTGCCTGATGAAAATTTCCCGTAATGGCACATCACAAGTGTCAATATCAGGCAAATTTGTTGTGAATGACATTCCTGTAATGCAGTTAGATACGGCACAATGCCCGGGTTACATCAGTACGCGCTGGGTAAAAACGCCCGGTGCTTCAGCGTACCTTATGCTGGCCAAACGAGGTATTGCTATGCAGGTGGTTGACTCCATTACGGATACCTTCTATACATTTAAAAACATGTCACTCACCGAGCCATCTTATGTAGCAGTTATGCCTGTTGTCAATGGCTTGCGGGGCTACAGAAGCACAGCTATAAAAACATTGGCCAATACAGGCCACTGCAACAACTTGGTTTCCAACGGAGACCTGATGATTGAAGCAGTAATTGGCCCGAAAAGTGGCAGGCAGTACACAACCACCCAGCCAGTAGTTAACGATACATTGTCGCTAAAAGTAAGGAACCTGTATAACGCCAATTGCGCTAATTACATGATCAACTACAGTGTAAATGGCGGCCTGTGGCAAAACTTTACTTCCGGACCGGTAATTCCGGCAGCAGGTGCAGTTACAGTTAATGTGCCGGGTTTGGATCTTTCATCGGTTGGCATTTATTCTATACGTGCGGCTATTGTCAACCTGACCATAACTGATCCGTTGCACAGCAATGACAGTATCATGTTCACAGTTAGGCATCTGCCAAATGACACTATGATGCTGCCGTTTACGGATGGTTTTGAAGATGTTGGTAAATTGTCGGTTAACTTTGATTCAACAGGCATTACGCCAAATGCACACTGGGATTTTACTACTCAGGACAGCATGGGGAGGCTGCGCACATTTGTAAGTGAAGATGTAACTATAACTGGCAGTCGTTCCATAAGTCTTGATGAAATCCAGGCAGTTGATAATGGCAGCCACAATGCGCTCGTTGGCACTTTCAATCTCGCAGCGTTCGATACAGCTACGGCAGAGGTAAGGGTCGATTTTGATTATGTGCTGCACGGTACCCCTAAAACTGCTGAAGGCAATATAGTTAACGGCAGGGCAGTGGATACACTTGCCTGGCAACAGCTATTTATCTACAACCTCAATGCCTATCCCGGCTTTATGAATAAAGCTAAGTCGTTGTCGCTTACTGATCTTGCACGTACGGAAAACTATAATTTTTCCCGCAGCTTCCAGCTTTCGTTTGGGCAAAACGATACATCGTTGATTGCCGGTCCTAATTACGGCAATGGTATTACTATTGATAATGTAAAAATCTATACCGTGGCTAACGATGCTTCATTGGTTCAGGTACTATCACCTGTGCCGGTTAACTGCGGGCTAGAAGGGCCACAGCCTGTTATAGTGCAGGTACACAACGGCGTAAACTACACATTGCATAATATACAGTTGGCTTACAGTTTAGATAGTGGTACCATATATACGGGCAATATTGACTCTGTAACGGCAAAAAATACTATTGATTTCACATTCGCTCATCTCGTTGATATACCGGCAGGTTCGTCACACAGTATTGATATATGGCTCACAGTAGCCGGTGATACGTACCCAATGAATGATACGATAATACACTATACATTCCGGAACAACAAAGTAATAACTGTATATCCTTACCTTGAAAATTTTGAAGGAGGGAATGGGGGCTACTATACCGAAGGGGTGAACAATTCATGGCAATATGGCCAGCCGGTTTCCCCAAGAATAAACAAGGCCGCCAGCGGGACAAAAGCCTGGAAAACCAACCTCGCCGGGAAGTACAACAACCTGGAGCAATCGTACTTGTACTCTCCGTGTTTTGACATTTCTTCAATGGCAAGCCCAATGCTCAGCTTCAGCACCGCGTTGGATATAGAAAACTGTGGTAATGTAATGTGCGATAAAGCTTATGTAGAATATACTTTTAATGGCATCAATTGGAACAAATTAGGAAAATCCCGAAATGGTACTAATTGGTATGATACCACTTTTAATGTATGGAACACCAATAATTTTACCCGTTGGCACGTGGCCTCAATACCAATTCCTTTACCTGTGGGCAGCTCGGTCATTAGTTTCCGATTTGTCCTGGCATCAGACCCGGGAGCAACATTTGAGGGCATCGCAGTAGATGATATACATATTTATGATATCGCAAACGGCATATTGCCGCCGGGCAACGTTGCTGTAACTCAAAATATTTCAGGGAATGCATGGGTCAGTTATCTACAAGAAGAGAAATTGCTGGCGGCATTACAGCCAAACAACCAGGCATTAAATAATACTACTGTAAATCTGTATAGTCAGGAAACTTTTCCTAATACCGGGCAAACGCAATTCACTATGCCCCGCAGCTATAAAGCGGTTTCCACCAGTTTTCTGGCTGACAGCGTGGGTATAAGGCTCTACCTGCTTGACAGTGAATTTATTAGGGTACTCAATGATACCACATGCCCTTCGTGTCCTGCGGTAACCGACGCCTATTCACTGGGTATAACAACCTACAGCGGTAGCGCTGCTACCGAGAACGGCACACTAAAAGATGATACAGGCGGAACAATAGGTTTTTATCCGGCCAGGCAGGTGAAGTGGGTGCCTTACGATAAGGGCTACTATGCCGAGACGAAAGTAAAACGGCTCTCAGAATTCTGGCTCAATGAAGGTGGGCCGACCCATAACTTCCGGCTTACTGTTGACTACCTCAATTTTGTTGCCATAAAGAAAGGGACTGATGTGCAAGTGTACTGGCAATCGATGATAGACACAGCTG
>JACMPD010000082.1 GCA_014377675.1 Taibaiella sp. | reverse complement strand
GTGTAGCCCTGTGTTTCCGCACATGTTCCCACGTCCCCAACCCACAAGGGGCACCGCCCCGCAATACATCAGCACAGGGCACCGCCCTGTGTTTCCGCACATGTCCCCACATCCCCAACCCACAAGGGGCACCGCCCAGCAATCCTTCAGGACAGGGCACCGCCCTGTGTCTCCGCGTTCCCCTAAAAATCTGTAATTCAAAACATCTCCAAATAAAATTGCCATTTTATTTGGATTATTAAACACATAAAACTACATTTGCCAATAAAAATGTAAAAATAATCAGCATCATGACACCGCAACCACTCCTACCGCCCGATACCCATGAAGAACAATTAGCTGCAATAGCAGGTAACATCTGCCGCCAGCTGCTCGAATTTCAAAACCATATAGCCGCCCGTGCGGCCGGTATGCGCTTCCCTGATGCCAAAGAAGTGGAGACCATGCGCAAACTCATTGCGTGCCTCGACAAAATAAAGAAAATAGGTGCGCCGCCTCCTCCCACTAAATCTGTAAAAATCCAGCCCGATCCCGATGAACCAATCCTCAATACAAACCCACCCAACCAATCACCCCTGCCATTGACCGCCCGGTCAGGCACCAGGTTGGAAAAATCACCACCCCGGCACAGCCAGCCTCAGCCCTCCCCAACCAGCTCCCCAGCCGTTACGCTCGAAGACTTTGATAAATATGCCGCATTAGTGTGGAATGAAGCGCCGGCCGATAAGGATACCACCTTTTTCAAAGGCCGCAGGGTTTCTTCAAGGTGGCTCCGGTACAATCTGTTTCAGTGGTGCCTGATGCCGTATGAGCGGGAATTTATTAACAATGAACGGGAGTACGCCGAACTTATAAATGATAGTTTTATTACTACCAGAATTAAAGCATACATAGCTCGGAACGGCCGCTGCTCCCCTGCAAAGGCTGCGTAATATAGTTGTAAGTACCATGCAGGTGCCTATGGCCGTTATAGTGGTCTGTAACGTCACATCATTGTTCGAAACCTCTCATTGTAAAAATGTCCCTTTAGGGACTACAGGTTTGTAGCAAAAAATGAGAAAAACGGCCTTATGTCCCCTCGGGACTACCCAATTTCTCTGAAAAACGTGCGGGAATCATGATTTCGAACACTAAAGTTGCCACGGGTTTTAACCCGTGGATCAGCTAACCAACAACACGGCTTTAGCCACAGACTACAATCTGTGGCTAAAGTCGCCCATCTTTCGCCTTTACCACGGGTTACAACCCGTGGCAATTAACGCCACTCATTTCTACTAAGGTGATATGGAGATTGTTGGCCTAAGTCAATGGCATTGATTTGGGATTACTATTTTTGTTGTCATGGGCGTACCTGCCGGCGCATCCCCTCATTTTGAATCGCAATAAAATCAATACGACATACCCGCTATTTCTGTTTACATTTGTTACATAAATTACATTCCTTTTATGAAGCCTTTTAAAATTTTCCTGCTTGCGATAGCTTTGCCGGTAGCTGCCTCATCTTTAGCCAAAGAGAGCCATGAGTGGAAAGAAGCCAAAGCGGCCGGCTATAAATATAAATTCGTAACCGGTGACCCGATGCAAACCAGGTTCTACACCCTGCAAAATGGCCTCACAGTTATACTCAGCCCTACCCCCAAAGAGCCGCGGATGCAGGTATACATTGCCACCAAGGCCGGCAGCAAAACCGACCCCGCAGACCATACCGGCCTCGCCCACTACCTGGAGCACATGATGTTTAAAGGCACCCAATACTACGGCTCCCTTGACTGGGCTAAGGAAAAGCCATTGCTTGATAAAATTGTCGGCCTGTACGAAGAGTACAACCATACTACTGATGAGGCAAAGCGCACAGCCATTTACCATCGCATCGACTCAGTATCGGGCGAGGCATCAAAATACGCCATTGCCAATGAATATGATAAGCTAATGGGTACTATGGGTGCACAGGGCACCAATGCATTCACCTCATTTGAGCAGACAGTATATACCGAAGACGTACCAGCCAACGCCATTGATAAATTTCTGAAGGTGCAGGCGGAGCGCTTCCGGAACCCCGTGTTCCGCATCTTCCATACAGAGCTGGAAGCAGTTTATGAGGAAAAGAACCGAACCCTTGATAACGACAACCGCAAGGTGAGCGAGCTGATGCTCAGCGAACTGTTCAAAAACCACAACTACGGCAGGCAGACAACTATAGGCACAGTAGAGCACCTAAAAAATCCATCATTGCTGGAGATAAGAAAGTACTACAACACCTACTACGTGCCTAATAACATGGGTGTGATTATATCAGGAGATTTTAACCCTGATGAGCTCATAAAGAAGGTGGATACCTACTTCTCATCAATGGAAGAAAAGAAAGTACCTAAATACACATTTAAGCCTGAAGCGCCCATACTTTCGCCAATAGAAAAAGAGGTGGCCGGCCCTGATGCCGAGTTTATAGCCATAGGTTACCGAATGCCGGGCATACACGAAAAGAAAGATGCCCTGGTGGCTGATATAGCCAGCCAGATACTCACCAACGGAAAGGCCGGCCTTATGGACCTTAACCTGGTCAAAAAGCAGAAACTCTTGCGCGCCTCTGCCGGTACTGATATCCTCATTGACTATGGCTACATGGAGCTGCGCGGCAACCCCACCCTTGGCCAGAGCCTTGAAGACGTAAAGAAACTGATGCTCGGAGAAATTGAAAACCTGAAGAGCGGAAATTTTGACGATGCACTGGTGGAGTCCATCATCAACAACAATAAAAAGGCAATGATGCAGCTGGTAGAGAAATACAGCAGTCGCGCAAGCGTGCTTATGAGCGCCTTTACTTCAGAAGACGACTGGCGCGATGATGTGGACTACATAGAGCGCCTCGGCACCATAACAAAGAAAGACATAACTGACTTTGCGAAAAAATACCTCGGCAATAACTATGCGGCAGTGTACAAAAGGAAGGGCGAAGACAAGAATATAGTAAAGGTAACCAAGCCCACAATTACACCCGTAGAAACCAACGCCGGCAAGCAGTCAAACTTTGTAAAAACAGTAGCAGGTATGCCAGTGGCGCCACTCGCCCCCGTGTGGATAGACTACAACAAAGACATGCAGCGCGCTAACCTTGGCCCTGCCGAAGTGATGTATGTGCGCAATAATGAAAACGGCTTGTTCCGCATGGCATACCGATACAAAATGGGCACCTGGAATGAAAGGAAACTGGCCATAGCGGCCCAGTATCTGCAGTTCCTCGGCACCGAAAAAATGAGCGCGGAAGACATATCTAAAGAGTTTTACAAACTGGCATGCAGCTTCAACATCAACGCTACAGGTGAATATACTACTGTAAATATTGAGGGCCTGCAGGAAAACTTTGAAAAGGCCACAGCGCTGTTTGAAAACCTCATTGAAAACTGCGTTGCTGATGAGCAGGCACTCACTGCCCTCAAGGCCCGCATCAGCAAGGCACGTGCTGACGCGAAAAACAACAAAGGAGCTATAATGCAGGGTCTTACCAACTATGCCCGGTACGGCGCGGCTAACCCCTTCAACAATGTGCTGAGCAATGACGAGGTAACAAACCTGAACAGCGCGGAGCTGGTAGCACTGCTGCACGGCATGAATAACTACAGCCACCGCATCATGTACTATGGCCCTGCGTCTATGGCCGCCCTTACAGCATCATTAAAAGAAACCCACAAAATGCCGGTGATGTTTAAGCCCGTGACTGCCGCCAAAGTATTTACATTCACCACCCAGACGGAAAACAAAGTGCTCTTCGCCAACTTCGACATGGTACAGAGCGAAATACGCTGGGTAAGAAACATACCTGGTTATGACCCCGCCAAGCAACCTGTGATAGATATTTTCAATAACTATTTTGGTGGCGGCATGGGCAGTCTCGTGTTCCAGACCATAAGGGAAAGTAAGGCCCTTGCATACTCTACTTTCGCTAACTATTCCACCCCTGAAAAGAAGGAAGACCCATATGTAATACTCGCCTATGTAGGCTGCCAGGCTGATAAATTTAAAGAGTCAGTAAAGGCAATGAACGAACTGCTCAATGAGTTACCTTCAATTGAAACCAACCTTGCCACAGCCAAGTCAGGCATCAGGAAAGACATAGAAACAGAGCGGATAACCCAGGATGCCATATTCGCCAGCTACCTTGCCGCCGAGCGCAGGGGCATAAGCGAAGACATAAGAAAGAAAATATATGATGGCGCTTCAACACTGCAATACAAAGACATAAACCAGTTCTACACCGCCAACATAGCCAACAAGCCCTACACCTACTGCGTTGTAGCCTCAGACAAAAAAATATCTGATGATGACCTCAAAGCCGCCGGCACAGTAAAAAAACTGACCATGGAAGAGATTTTCGGTTATTAAACGCCTGCCTTTGCTAATGGTAACCTTAGGCTGATTTTATAAATAAAGGGTGTGCCGTGCGGCACACCCTTTATTTACTCCGGGCTAAAAATAGGTATTCACGGCAAACTCAAACTGGCCGATAAAAATTTTCTTAAAAGCTGAAACATTATTTTGCTCGTAAAAAATAAGCATTGCTTTTTTATACTCCACCGAATCTATAGTTCTGAAAGATATGGGGCAATAGTGGTTGCACATAAGTATTGCGTTACTTACTATGCGGGCCGTTCTTTTATTCCCATCATTAAACGGCTGTATGTAGGAGATGAGCACCAAAACAAGAAAAGCTTTTGAGAACACATTTTCCGTGCTGTTAACCAAGGCGCACAGATCCCGCATTGCATCTTTTATCTGGAACTCGTTATCAATGGGCCGGTAGTTAGTACCTGTAATACCCACCCGGCGCCTCCTTATATTTCTTTCTACATCAAGCTCTTTCATTAGTATGCTGTGAATATCTTCAATGGAAGCAAGAGTTAAAGGCGCCACATAGGTGGTATTTTCAATAATAAAATCAAGCGCATCTTTATGGTTGAGCAGCATTACAGCCTCGTCCCTTGTTTTGCCGGCCGCGGTTTCTTTGTCTTTGAGCAGCCGTTCGGTTTCTAATAACGAATAAGTATTACCTTCTATCTGTGATGATTTCCAGCTCAGGTCAATAGCCAGTCTTTCCAGCTCTTTTTTATATTCGTTACTAGTCAGGCTTAACCTGTTACTGGTGTACGTTGCCTGTAGGGCATCCAGGTATTGAAGTTCCGGGGCAGTAAAAACGGATACCCTTGCCAATACTTCAGAAATTAATGAATGGCTGTAGTTTTCTTTAATAACCCGCTCATCAATTTCCTTCAAAAAATATTGGTCCACATCTATATCAAAAAGAATATCGTATGCGTCGCTTACCTTATATTTTGTGGCCTTTCCCTTACCACTTACCGTTAACAGGTTTTCTGATAACAACTGGCCTATCAGCCTTTTCACAGTGGCAAATCCCCCTTCCATGCCGCCACCAGTATAGATTTCACCTGACGAAAGCCCGGGATTAGCGCTAACAAAATCAAGAATTTTTTGTCGCTTATCATTCGATTTAGTAGCATTACGGCTCATCTGCAATCCATTTACGGCTCAAAAATAGCGCAAAACGAGCTGTATTGGTCTAATGAATGAGCCGTATTAATAGGTGGCCTCTGAATTATTGTTGATTTCCCCTGCAAGTGCGTCTCAGCGATACGTCTTTGCGGATAAAGCTATTACCGAAAAATAGCACGCCAAACGCTGATGCCAAACTAAAAATTGCTACCTTTATTATATGATTACTTCTATTCACATAGCGGCAGACGAAATTAGCATTTCTATTCTCAACTCAATCAGGGAGGCATATAAAGGCAAGCAAATAGATATTCTTATTTCTGACGAAGAGAAGATATCTGATCGGAAACAAGAGTTATTGAAAAGACTTGAAAACCTAAGGCAAGATAAGAACACAGTTACTTTTGACGCTCCTGATTTCTTTAAAACTTACAAAAAAATCCTTTCAGCCGGGCAATATTAATATGCTTGCCATACCACAAAAAAATATTTTCAACACTACCCAAGATTTGCCCATGAGGTTACGTCTTATATAGGGAGCGGTTGTTTTTGAATGGATTAAAAGGTGGTTTAGTCATTGCCACCTGATTGTTTGAAGGATGAAACAACAGCTAAAAAAAATCTATGAAAACAATACAATATAGTAAAGCCTGAGCATAAACTAAGGCCCCTGTAAAACCAGTTACCATGAAAACAAATGTTAAAAGGTGTGATGACGCACTAAAATAATTGACGCAATGTAGAAAAGAAGTTGTAATTTAAGGTTGGTCTAAACTAATTACCACGTATGCCCGCATACTCTGAACAGGAAATTATAGCAGGGTGCCGGAAGAAAAACCGGGCTATTCAGGAGCATCTGTATAAAGAAAACTACAGCTTGTTTTTGAAAGTATGCGCGAGGTATGCCAAAAACATGCAGGATGCCGAGCAGCTGCTGAACGATGGCTTTCTCAAAGTATTTACACAAATTGAGAAATACGGTAATACAGGTTCATTTGAAGGCTGGATGAAAAGGGTGGTTATTAATACCTGCCTTGACTACCTGCGCAGCAACTACCTGAAAGAGGAAATGACGATGCATGTAAATGCGATACAACCCGAAGAAACCAACTTGTCTGTAACCAACGAAGCCCTCGAAAATATCGATTTCAGGGAACTGGTAGGTATGATACAGACGTTGCCCGCAATGACCAGAACCGTATTTAACTTATTTGTTTTTGAGGGTTTTAACCATAGAGAGATTTCAGAACAGTTAGATATAAGTGAAGGCACCTCTCACTGGCATGTTCACCAGGCGAGGAATGTACTTCAAAAAAAAATAATTAAAGTTGAACAACAAAAAGTGACGTATGAAGCCAAGAGAATTTGACGAACTTGTCAAACAGAAATTTGACGGGGGAGGCTTTGAGTATAACGCCCGAAACTGGGATACGCTCGCAGAGGAATTGGATGGCCGTGCGAAAAAACGGGGCCTGTTTATGTGGTGGATGCCTTTAATTGGGATGGCCGCTTCCGTTGCCCTGGCAATGGGAGTGCCTGTAGTACTACGTGAAGGCAGCGGCATGAAAACGAATGGCAATGGCTATTTCGCGCAGGCTAAAAGCGCCGCACCGGCTGAACAACCGGTTGCCGCTGAAGCCGTAACCCTAAACGTGGTAAAACCGGCAATGGCCGCCAATACCCGCACAAAGAAAAAAGCAACGGCAATAGCACAAAAAGAAGAAAACGACAACAGCCTTGCCGCACAACCCACCATGCCCGCACAACATACTATTTCTTTAACTCATACATTTAAAACTACCACTACTGACCTCTTCACTGAGGACGATTTTACAAGAAAGAAGAAAAAATTACCCATATCCGCCAAAGGACTATACACCTTTGCCCAGGAAGACAGGGTAGCGAAGACGGCGCCTAAAATAGCCATTATACTCTCCGGAGGCATGAACTTTGGCGCACAGACCAGCGGCTACATGGTGGGGGCAACCGCACGCCGCATGATTAATGATAAAGTGTATGTGGAAGGTGATATAGCCTTCATAGGCAGCAGCAATACGCAGGAAATTTTGTATGCCGAAAAAGGTTCGTCCGCTTCACCCGCCGCGCTGTTATCAGCTAATGGCAGAATGGCAGCTAAAAACACCATGACTTCCAAGAATTCTACTGACGATAATTCGATAGAAGGAACACCAACGGCGGAAGTAATAAAATCAGGCACCAAGGCGTACAATCTTTATTACGCCCAGGTAACCCCCACTATTGGCTACAAGCTGATGAAGCGCATGTCAATAGGCGTAGGACCTGACTTTCAGCAGGTGCTGGTGGACAACAGGCCTGAGCGCTCCACTGTTGACCGCGGTAACATAAAAGAAAACCCGATGTTTGATATAGGCTTTATGGGCAAAACCGAGTATGCCATATCAAACAACATAAAAGCGGCCGTTTACTACCGCGAAGGCATCAACAACATAATAACCCCTACCAATAAGTACATAGACCGCAACTACATACAGTTCCAGGTAAAATGCACCATTTTTAATAAGTAGCTTGTTTGTTTTTAAAAGTGCAGATTATAGTGGCCGCCCCGTGAAAGGGGCGGTTTTTTAAGGGGGGTAACAGTTGAAATTCAAATTAAGGCTGCCAATTAAATGTAATTTAGTAAGCTCGTGGTCCTGCAATGCATTCGTTTAAAGCGTATTTGTTAACGGCAGTGCTCCCAAACTACCGTTAGTGAAATAAAATGACCGTT
>JACMPD010000081.1 GCA_014377675.1 Taibaiella sp. | reverse complement strand
TAGCTGTACAATCCTCAGCGGATAAGAATTATGCGAAGATGGAAAAAATAATAAGTTTTATCTTCCCAAGCTAAGCTCCACTTTTTTTAATGCCAATAAAGCCATTTCTTTTGGAATATTAATTCCCTCAATACGAAAAGAGGCTAATGTTGATTGCATTATTTGTTCTCTAGAAATTTTCTTATTTTTTCCTTTTTTAGGCTTTGTATTCATATTGTAAAGATAAAAAAAATAGTTCATACTCTCGTACCGGCGGGGTTTATACAGCATAATCGTAAAGCGAAAAGAAACTTCCGTGAAACACCGACGTTGCTATATGGACTTGCATTACCTGCGCTTGCCTTATATTGTTGTGTTCCATAAACGCAAAGATTTCTACTCGTACGTAATTATCCAACACGGGGTTGGTGGAAGGGAAACTATTTAATATCAAAATAAATACTACGCATAATCGGAGAGATTAATTGCGGAGGTTGGTTCGTGGCACACGAACCATTTATCAGATTTAATTAAACCAGTATTGATGAATTTGCTTTTTGAAAATTATATTTACAGCATTGTATAGAGATTAATTGCAGAGATTGGCTCGTGTGCCACGAATTAAGGTAAACAGAAGCTGTAACTATTTTGTTTTAATTACCTGATTAATACGATAGATCCATTTGCATTTACCACATTTCCCAGAATATCTTTTCCTTCAGCCAACCATACATAAGCACCTCCTGGCTGTTTCATAAATTTAAATTTTCCATCCCAGGAGGTATTGAGATCACGTGTTTCAAAAACCAGCTGGCCGTACCTGTTGTAAATTTTAAAATAACTGAGCCGGAGAGATCCGGTTACTTTAATACTTATACGATCGTTTAGCAAGTCATCATTTGGACTAAAGGCTTTTGGTACAATAAAATAAGATCTTTCTACTACCTTAATATTCACCCGGACAAGCTGGCTTTTACAGGTGCCTGTTATCCTTTGCACAAAAACACTCCTGTCTTCAGCTACTCTTTCTATATTGAATATGCCCGTTTTATTTTGTTGCAGGAGTTGTGTGCCTGCAGGGTCAGCAAAAAGGAAATAATCACCAGCCTCATAGTTATCTGTGCCCAGTACAGCTGTGGTATTTTTCATAACGCTAATGTCTTTATAAACCGGCTGTGTGGCAGCATTCACATCATCAGGAATGATGATGGCTGACGATGATGCCCCACAGTTATGGCTATCCTGCATTTGGATATAATAGGTACCTGCAACAGCATTGTTTAAGTTTAAAGCGGTACCCACTAAGGTATTGTTTGCATCAAGCCATTGATACGTGGCGGCTCCCCTTATATTTATCACCTTAATACCTGTAATACTTCCTTTACCTGTTTTGCAAAGATCACTTGCAATTTGCATGGCAGAAAAATCAAGGTCTGGTGTAGGGAAAGAATCGACAAATGCGCTGAATATTTTATTTTCACAGCCATACTTGTCTGTTGCAAAAAGCTGATAGTTTCCCTTCCCAAGATCACTAATGATATTGTTAGTTGCTGTTACCGGTTGGTTCAAAGCACTATCTATCCAGCGGAAGGTATACCTTGTTGCGTCTTTATCAAAACTGGTAATAGCTATTCTGCCATCTGCATTATTGCAACTGGCATCTTTTTTATCAAAGGTCTTAACCTCTATAGCATCAAAGCTTGCCGTAGCCATGGTTATGACAGAAGAAACTGCTGTACAGCCTGCGGTATTTGATGCCGTAAGCTGATAAGTACCTGCGCCAAGTGCTGCAACATTTAGTGTGTTACCCACTATACTGTTTGTCGCAAAGTTTTTCCATGTATAGGTACTGGCATTGGTTGCCATTACGCCACTAATACTTCCGCTATTGTTTAAGCAGCCCGTTGGTTCAATAATTACCCAAGCTTCATTGATACTTATGGTAGCAGTATCCTTTACCCTGAAAAATGGAGTGATTATAGTATCACACCCCGTATCATCTTTAAAATAAAGCCGGTATTTGCCCTCCTCTAAGTTGATAATATCAAGACTGTTTCCGGCAATGATTCCCGTTGAATCTCTCCATTCGATAAAAGGTGTTCCGTTTACATTATTAGTCCTAATACCCGTAACACTTCCGTTTTTGTTTCCGCATGTTGCAGGCTTACTGGATAAGCCAGTTAAATCTAATGATGGCCCTGATTGGTTCACCAACACGAACGTAGCGGTATCACTGCAACCGCCACCCACAACGGTATCTGTAACAATATACCTGTAAGTGCCCTGCCCCAATTGATTCAAATAATTTTCGGTACCGATTACATTGCCGGTTTCATCCACCCATTTTGTGGTAGAATACATACCATTGAAAACAGTAAGGCCATTTATAAATCCATTAAACAGGCCGCAGGAAGGCTGTTTAACATTCTGCTGAGATGTGAAAACGTAGGGCGTTTTATCTTCAAGCGAAACAAAGTAAGGATACATACAGGTGCCGCCGTGTATGGCATACAAATAATAAGCGCCCGGCCCCACATTTTCAAGGTCAATGGAATAGCTAACCGTGTCTTTGGTATTGTAATCAATCCAGCGGTAAGTTTCTGCACCTTCGGTGCTGATACCAGTTACACTGCCGTTTTTCTTGCCGCAGGTTGGTTGCTGTATAATCATTTTATCGGTAAGGATTAAAGGCATAGAAAACTGGCTGGTGGCACCATCACTGGTAGTAGCTGTGGCCACCACCGTTCCGTTTACAGGGAATGTATATTTCCATTTGCCGTTATTATCCGCAATTGCTTTTCCAATATAAACACGTCCTTCACAAGCCGTGCATATATCATCATAATACAAATCCACTCTTGTACTAGGCGTTGCCCTGCCTTCCACAAAGGTTGGCGTTGTAAGATCTACCTGTGCCCATGGTATTTTATTCAGGTACTGGTAAACATAAGTGGTTGATCCAAAGGTGGAGTTACAATCAAATACATTCTTCAGCATCGTAACAGCGGGGCAGTCATATATACTAATAGAAGGATAATCCTTTTCGCTGGCTTTCTTCTTAAATAAATTAGCATTGGCTTCATCATCGTTTCCTACGGTGCAGCCTCCGCTGCAGAATGCTATAGACAGCTTGGTTGGGTGACTGTCATCACGGTTGTCGTCTTCAAAATGATTTCTCAATACAATAACAGAATCACTTTGATAACCTATATAAACATGGTTTGGGATATCGTTGTCCAGTAACTCCACCCTGTAATCAGTAATTTTACCATTAGCCTCCAGCGGCCCGTTGCCACTTTGGCCAATACTAACATAGGCATCCCAAAAATCGAAGACGCTGATTTTAGTAGTTTTATCGTAGCCCCTGCCAAACTTGTTATACCTGATCTTTAACAATCCATTACCCGTAGTATTTTTTGAATCTACGTATATCCCTTCTATGCGGCTGCCAAAGATATTTCCATACTCCGGCTGGTCGCCGCCGATGGTTACATTTTTTATATTCATCAGCACCACACAATATTCAACAGGGAGTACTACCTCGTTAATATCATCTGCAGGGTTTATATAAAACCTGCCCTGTCCCAGGTAATTACTCTGTACAAAAACATCACTGCAGTTGTCGCTGTTAGAAAAGATGCCTCTTACCACGCCATTTATAACATTGCCTTTACCAGGCGCTCCGATAATAATATTTTTCGCATTGAATAAGTTGATGCCATAAAGCGTGTTAGAGCGTGAGGGAGCTCCGAAAAAGCCCTGCCAGTATCCATAATACAAACACATACCATATACCTGTACGTTTACAGCGTTTTCGATGGTAAGCATTGTAAATGTAGGAGCATAATCATCTTTTTTCAAACAAATCTTTGCATCTGTGGTGCCATAAGTAGCACCCTGCTGTGTAGTGCCATCCAGTACGATATTGGACGAAAGAGAAGGCAGTTCAGTAACCAGTTCAATCATCCGCAGGTTAAAAACAGTCTCGGGAATATCAAAGCTGATTGTATCTGTAACAGCAGATCCGTTAGCCTTGGCAATGGTAATGGCATCCCTTAAAGTACCCGAGCCAGAATCGGCATTTGACGTAACTACAATATTATTTGCTGTGCAATTAACCCAAAAGCAAATAAAAGGAAAAACAAAGAGTAATTTTCTCATTTTTATTAGTGCAAATTGAAGATACAATATCCTTTTAAATTATCAGTATTTTCAATGATTAACCAAGGTGGAAGCAATCATAGTAAGTGCTTTATAACACCGCTCTAAAGCTTCCTTATCTTTTTGGGCAATGGCTTCTGTCCCTCATTCCGAGCAACGTCTCTCAACGGGCCATAAGCAGGGCTGAGGACGTTGCGCCAACAATGCAGACAGCTGGCAATAAATAATCCCACTCTTTGGAGTATCTTTCATTCCCATCAACATCACCCACAGATCAATAAGTATGACTGAGGGTATTCATTTAAAAAAATCAAAGTCAGTTTTTTCGTATCTTGGAAGAGTGAAAAAAGGAAAAAAAGTACACCTTAATTTTATAATTGACAAGCTGACAAACTCCATTCAAAACAACATTTCGGGTGATTTTATTTAACTCGTCCAAAGCATTTGTCTGAACGGTTATTGGAATAGATTACTTGTTCAGACAACCTGCGCTTCGATAACAGTTCCACAAGGAAAAAATGTACAAGAGTGCGACGCCAATTCAGTACCACAAAGCTTCTTAGCCCGGACAATGATAAAAATAAAATAAGTTTTACAATAAATCTTCCACCCATTTATCTCTGTCTTCAGGACTAAATTTCCAGGGTGCGAAATTGTTTTCTATATTGCTAAACATGCCGTTCC
>JACMPD010000080.1 GCA_014377675.1 Taibaiella sp. | reverse complement strand
CTCAAAAGAAAGCAAAAGCGCTGGCAAAGAAAATAGTTGGCAAACTGCCTGTTATTTATTCGGCGCCTAACTTTGAAGGCGTAGCAATACGCTTCAGGCAGCAGATTAACGAAAATAGCAAAATGCTTTGCTGGCACAATGTAATTCCTGAAATGAACCATAACGAGCTGGTTGGCTGGAAAGATGACGCACCGGATAAAGTAGTCATTATCATCAGGAATGATAACGACTTTAAGCGGACACAATCAAGAATGGAAATCAACAAAGCGGTCATTAAAGAACACACGCCAAACATTATAGAAATATACTCTGAAGGAAAATCTTATTGGGAAAAAGCATTGTATATTATTCACCTCACTGATTGGGTATCATTATTCCTCGCTGAATTACGCAAAGTTGATGCCGTAGAAGTGAAAGTAATTGACTTCCTGAAAGGCTCGCTTGCAAAAGAAAAATAAAATGCGCAATTGTTTGGGGAAATATCTCCCTATTTTAAATCGACATTTGAATATTAAACAGCTCACCCCACCGCAGGTAAAATTGCTGGTGGGGTGCTTTTTATTATAGGAGCATACCACATAAAAACAGAAGCAATTACAAACATTAAATGAAAGCTAAATGACTAAAGTTCTGCTCTTCGGAGCCACAGGTAATGTTGGTAAAAAGATAGCTGCTGAGCTCACCGCCCAGGGATATGACATTACAATAGTTGCGCGCAGCAAAGAAAAGGCCGGCGAACTGGCGGCTATAACTGCAAACTTCAAAATAGCTGATGTAACCCGCCCAAAACAACTCCATGATATTTGCCGCGGATTTGAGGTAATTGTTTCGGCATTGGGAAAGAGTGTATCGATTAATGATAAAAGTAAACCCTCCTTTCATGACATTAACTTTACGGCAAATGCAAATATTTTGATGGATGCGAAGAAGAACGTAGTGCGTAAATTCGTTTATGTATCAGCATTACACTCGGAAAAATATACGCATCTAGGTTATTTTAATGCCCACCATTCGTTCAGCCAAAAACTAAAACAATCAGGCATAAATTACTCCATTATTAAGCCTGCTGCTGTTTACAGCGCCTTTGCCGATCTTATACCTATGGCAAGGGAAGGTAAGCTGGTAACTATAGGTAAAGGAGACAAAAAAACGAACCCAATATACGAAGGTGACCTTGCAAAAATTTGCGTTGATTCGATAAAAGAATACAATGCTATAGTTGAAGCAGGAGGCAAGCACATCTATACCAGGCAGCAAATAAATGACATCATTCAGCAGGCTGTTAACCCGGCTTTGAAAATTAAAAATGTTCCTGTTGGCAGCATAAAATTCATGTTGCCGTTCATTAAAATTTTCAACAGCAATAAATATGACAAATACGCATTTTTCACTGAAGTGACACAACACCATACCATAGCGCCCATGTTGGGAGAAATGAAGCTGGAAGACTACATAAAAGCGAGAGTAAGATAAGACAAAGCACTACTTTTCGTAAATTTCAATAGGTAAGCCATCAGGATCGCTGAAAAAAGTGATTTTTTTATTCGTCAGCCCATCAGTCCTTATCTCTTCTGTTGCTATGCCTTTTGCGTTTAAATTTTCCACTGCGCCCGCTATATCATTTACTTCAAATGCAAGATGCCTGAGCCCTGCGGCTTCAGGGCGCGAAGGCCGGGCGGGTGGTGCGGGAAAGGAGAACAGCTCTATTATATAGTCACCGTTCAGCGCAAGATCAAGCTTGTATGATCTGCGCTCTTCCCGGTATGTTTCCCGCAATATCTCCAGCCCCAATATGTTGGTGTAGAACGCTTTTGACCGCTCATAGCAAGTACAGATAACAGCTATATGATGAATACGGTTCAGGAACATAGGTACAGATATAAACTACAACTGATAATATAGCGCTGCAAACATTGCCGGATCATTATTTACATTTTTCTCAAATTCAGCGTATGATACCCAGGCTCCCTCCCGCGGGAGCATTACTTCGGTAGCGGCCTTATCAATGAATAGTTTGTAATCAAACACAGGGTAATCAGGTGAATAATATCCAGGATAATAGTAAGGTATATTGTTCTTAACGCAAAAAAGGTACTTCAGCAGCATGAGGTATTTTCCCGGGCTGTACTTGCTATAGCTATGATCATAAAAGTTAACGATGCCCGCTATACTTATCCGGCCCAGGTCAAAAATACCCGCAGCAATCAGTTTACCTTCATCCCGAACTTCTGCAACGCAGGTATCATAAATGTCATTGTCCACATCCATCAACAACCCCGAGAGCGTTTCGGCAGTTTTAAATTTAAGGCCCGCAACATAGTTTTTGTGCAGCTCAGTTAACTCATCTGTAAGCTTGAACCTTCTATAAGAAATTTTAAACTGCTCGTTTTTCCGTATGATTTGTTTGTTGCTATTACTCAAACTCACGTGCTCTACCAGGTATCTTAACCAGAATACCCGGTTATACCGGCTGTTGTCCGGCGCCTCCAAAAGATTAGTTGTAAAAATAAATTTACCTATCCTGTACCAGCCTATACCCAGGTAGTCATCAAGGTCATAACCCTTTATAACGTCAAGCAAAAGAATTTCTTCAATCATAAGGAGCTTTACATAGCAACTCTCTTAAAGGAGTAATTGCACAACAGTTTTTTACGAAATCTTTCGGGAATTCACATTCCGGCAAAAATGAGGAGACAACGTATCCGGCAATATTCACTTACTTTCCCGCTTTATATTTCGCTTTTACAGCATCCAGGTGCTTCACGAATTTTTCCACATCCGGGTCGTATCCATAGCCCTCATCCGCCAATTTATTGCCGTTCTCATCAATATAGAAATAGAACGGCTGTGAGTTGGAGCCGAATCTAGCGGCCTGAAGATCGGCGTTCTTGTTGCCCAGCGTTGTAACTTGCGAGCTGAGGGCTTTACTAAAATACTGCTGATCTTTGGGCAGTTCTATTTTATTCATATCGCAATACAGGGAAGCGACGATAAAATCTTCTTTCAACCGTTTTAACACCTCGGGTTTTGACCATACCTGCGACTCCATTTTACGGCAGTTTACGCAGTTGATACCTGTAAAGTCAAGCATTATAGGCTTTTTTAATTTTTTTGCAGCAGCGACCGCCTCATCAAAGTCATAATAGGTAACCAGGCCGAGGTTCTTGACTACAGGCGGCTCATATATTTTCATGTCCGCAACATATTTGACTGGGCTTAGCTCATTGGTGGCAGCATGTTCGGCAGGTGCTGCACCGCTACCCCCAAACTGCTCAAATGTACCCATAGGGGGCAGGAAGGCACTCATACCATTCAGCGGTGCACCCCACATGCCCGGCAATAAATAAACCGCAAACGTGAAAAAGGTAATGGATAAAAACAACTTGAATATAGATACATACTCCTGACCATAGATATTCTTGGGAGATTCATCGTCATGTGAGAGCTTCAGTTTACCCAGCAGGTAAACACCGGTGAGGATAGATAAAACGATCCATGCGGCTATAAATATTTCCCTGTCCAGTAGGCGCCAGCCCTGTGCCAGGTCGGCATTTGATAAAAACTTAAACGCCAGCATCAGCTCCACGAAACCTAAAACTACCTTTACCTGGTTGAGCCAGCCACCGGAAGAGGCCATTTTATTAAGCATTCCAGGGAAAATAGCGAACAAACCAAAGGGCAATGCAAGCCCAAGGGAAAAACCGAGCATCCCCAAAACCGGCCCTGCGACGCCACCCTGCCCCGCTTCCACCAGCAGCGGACCAACTATAGGCCCCGTACAGGAGAATGAAACAATAGCT
>JACMPD010000008.1 GCA_014377675.1 Taibaiella sp. | reverse complement strand
TAATGCAGGTGGCCCCGGCCGCGGACCAGGTGGTGGCACAGGCCGCCCGGGTGGCGGACCAGGCGGAAGCAGGCCGGGTGGCGCAGGCGGCCCTGGTCGTGGACCAGGCACCGGCAGCGGACCCCGCCCGGGTGGCGGACCAGGCGGCCCAAGCCGTGGACCAGGTGGTGGCGGTACCCGCCCCGCAGGCCCGGTAAAACGTTAATACAAATAACAGTCAGGCGGCAGGCCGCATAGCCTGGTGCTTATACTACAAAATAATAACAGATTATTAAAGCCCCGTTTTTGGGGCTTTAATAATAAAATGCGACTTTTGCACCCTAATACAAATAATTAATAAAAGAAATATAAAATGAGTACAATTACAATATCAGCAGCTGAAGTAAACAAGCTGCGTCAGCAGACAGGAGCCGGAATGATGGATTGCCGCAAGGCCCTCACTGAAAGCAACGGCGATTTTGAAGCAGCTATTGACTACCTGCGCAAAAAAGGCCAGAAAGTTGCCGCTAACCGCAGCGACCGTGACGCTAAAGAAGGTGTGGTTATAGCTAAAGCATCAGCTGATAATACTTATGGTATTATCATTAACCTGAGCTCTGAAACCGATTTCGTGGCTAAAAACGAAGACTTTATCGCTTTCGCTAACCAGATAGCTGATATAGCACTTTCTTCTAAAGCTGAATCTGTTGAAGCCCTGAAAGCTTTACCAATGGATAACGCTACCATTGACGAAAAGCTGATGGAAGTTGTAGCTAAAATAGGTGAGAAAATTGATATCATTCGTTTTGAAATGATAGCCGCTGACGCAGTTGTCGCTTACATACACTCTAACTACCGCATTGGTGTGTTGGTGGGTATGAACCAGGCTGCTACTGAGGCAATAACAGGTGCAGGTAAAGACGTAGCTATGCAGATAGCCGCTATGAACCCGCTCGCGGTTGACTCAGATAGCGTATCTCCTGAAATGGTAGAGCGCGAAAGGGCTATTGCCGTTGACCAGATAATAGCTGAAGGTAAAACAGGCGAAATGGCTGAGAAAATAGCCGTTGGTAAGCTGAACAAATTCTTCAAAGACAATACATTATTACCACAGGCATTCGTAAAAGACAACAGCAAATCAGTTGCCGATTACTTAGGTTCTATCAGCAAAGGCTTAACTGTAACCAGCTTCAAGCGCATAGCTGTAGGCGGATAATTGCAGTTGCCAATATATATTTGATAGCCGGTACTTTTGGGTACCGGCTATTTGTTTTTAGCGGTGGGTGATTAATTTGCGGTTGGTTGCAAACACGTTTTGAGCGGATCTCGCGGCGGGGGCAATTCGGGGTTTCGCAAGTTGAAAAGGTTTGAAGATTTTAGATAGGTAAAAAAACACCTGCGACAGTGGGCGGTACCTCATCATAGATCTATTTTTGCCGGCGACATAGTGAGTTCACTGCCTACCATGGATATAGTGCCCATTGGTTTTTAAGAAGATTAAAATACATCCAATAGTAGTATGCGCCCCGGCCAAAAACATAATTAATATTTTTGCGTTTTTCAAAAAAAATATAGTTCATTTCCTTGTCGCAATAAATTCCCATAAAATAGGCAGGCCCGATATGAGAAGCAAAAGATACAACTGTCTTACCATTGACTACTCTAGGATGTAACCAGAAGTGATAACTACTATCAAAATTACTTAATATTGCATTAACATTATTCTTAGCAAAATCAACTACCGGGCTGCATTCTATGCAATTAGCTGAAGAATCAAATACCTTTTCCATGACTTCCTGCTTACTGATAAAACTAACGAACTTACATTTTTCAGCATTAAATAGAACCTAGCTACCTGAATAATTGTTGAAACTTCCAAATATCAAAATGGTATCTTTCTTATTAAAAGCAACAATTTCCCGCTTTACGAACGAGAAATCACCCTGACCATACACTAAAGATGAAAACGAAATAAAAATAATAAGAAGCCTAATTTTCATGAAAGTAATTGTTTATATAGTGTATATTTCTTTTATTTAAATTAACGACAGATTCATTGCGCCAGTGGGGGCGGCAGGCATATTTGTTCGTTCTAAAGCAGCTATAAACTGCTGAAACTTTTAGACGAGTTCGCTTGCGGATAAGAGTCACGCCGGCAAACCCGCTACAGTTAGAGCACGACGCCTATTTTTACCTTCCCAACTTTTCTGTAGCATTCCCCCAATGATTCTTTTGCAGATTAAAATACACCCAATAATAATAGCCTCCACGGTCAAAAATGTAATTTATGTCCTTCCTCTTGCTAAAAAAGCTATAAGTGAAATCCTTTGAAGAATACAATCCTAAAAAATAACAAAAACCTTCCTGAGAGACATCGCTTGTTATTATTTTGCCATCTTCTACTCTTGGATGAGTCCAAAGCTGTATACTATTGGTAAAATTACTATCAAGCTTACGATAATTCTCTTTAGCAAAATCTACTATTGTTTTACAATTAGTACAAATAGCAGAAGAATCAAAATATTTTATATACTTTCCTTCTCTCTGCTCTATCTTCAGGAAAATGCTTTTCCCTTCAGTAAATAAGACATAACTACCATAATGATCATCTATGCTACCAAATATCATAACCGTGTCCTTTCTGCTAAAAGATGATCGCAATTCATGTTTCAGAAGCGAAAAATCACCTTGAGCCGCTGCAACAACGGGCAAAAAAATAAGGTGAATAAAAACAAATGCTCTCATAGTGCAGCTATTGACAAAATAATAAGCACACTTTCCGAAAACTTATAACCGGTGCTCATGTTGTAAATATAGTTAACGCAAGTTGAAAAGGTTTGAATGATTTTAGACAAGTGAAAAACACCTGCGACAGTTGAGATCGAGATCATACCT
The DNA here is from genome assembly GCA_014377675.1 of Taibaiella sp. GTDB lineage: Bacteria > Bacteroidota > Bacteroidia > Chitinophagales > Chitinophagaceae > Flavipsychrobacter. The sequence continues at coordinate 5,220 of JACMPD010000008.1, read as the reverse complement.
CCACATTCGTTCAAGAATAATGGTTAAAAATTATTATGCGCCAATTTGAATTGCATCCGAATATTGTTATCACACTAAGAATAAGTAAATTTGTGCTATAATAATAATGATATGTACACTGATGCCAGGAAAATACATTTGTTAGAAAAAGTATTGAAGATTACTAATGAGGCTACATTGCTGGAGCTGGAAAATGTATTAGAAAAATCTGAGAAAAGCGCCCCGGAACCGAAGAAGAAATTGAGTGTAAGTGATTTTTTAGGCACATTTACAAAAGAAGAAGCAAATGAAATGAGAAGGATAATTAATGAAACGTCTGGGCAAATTGATGTTAATGACTGGAAATAAATATTTGTTAGACACCAATATCGTCATTGAGGTATTTGACGATAACAAAATTTTGGCTGAAAGAATGGAGGATATAGGTGCGTTATATATCTCCACAGTTGTATTAGGTGAGTTATATACTGGTATTAACAGGGTAACGAACAAGGCAAAGCACCATAAGAAACTAAATGACTTTTTGCAATTGTGCACAGTGTTAGATATTGATAGCATCTCCGCTCAGTATTATGGCGAGACTGCCGCGGCCCTATTCAAAAAAGGTAAGCCGATTCCTGCGAATGACATATGGATTGCTGCTGTTACCCTGCAACATGGACTTACACTCGTGACCAGGGATAAACATTTCAATGAAATAGAAGGGTTAAATATTGTTAGTTGGTAGTTTATTTAATGTATTTATAATTCCAAACATAAACAAGTTCAAAAACAGGGTATGAATATTGCGGGTATAAAGGTGCGGCTTCATCAATTTATAGATACAATTGAGGATAAAAAGGCGGAGGCAATTTATACGCTGTTTGAATATGAAATGGACACAGAAAGGCTGCGTAAAATCTTGATTCAGCAAGAGCGGAAAAAGTATTTGAATGGTGAAGGAGCCTCTTATAGCTGGGAAACAGTGAAGGAAATGGCAGTTAATAAAGCAAAACGGAGTGAACTTTAAATTGCATCCTTTTGTTCGCTATTGCTCCCACCCCCTCCCCAGATCCTTACAACCAAAATCCGTTATAGAAATCTAGTTGTTAACGTTTCCATCAAGACCAAAAGTAAACCGCCGCAAGCCAAATAAGTTTAGAGCTACTTCCATTTTTCTGCCTCATTTCTCCCGTGGCATACTTATTTCATAGCATTTACAAAAAGAAGAAATTTCTTATGGCTGTGAAAATTTATCCGGGGAAAGCGTTTCCCTTAGGGGCTGCATGGGACGGTAAAGGCGTCAACTTCGCTTTATATACCGAAAATGCTACTGCTGTTTACTTATGCCTGTTTCAAAACAATGACGGAAACGAAGCGGAGCGCGTGCAACTGACGGAGCGCGACGGACATATATGGCATATATACCTGCATGGTGTAAAGCCGGGCCACCTCTACGGGTACAGGGTTGACGGCCCTTACGACCCTGCTAACGGCATGAGGTTCAATATTAATAAACTGCTGTTAGACCCCAATGCCAAAGCAATAGCCGGGCAGGTAACGTGGCACCCGGCCATTTATGGCTACGAGCAGCAAAACACTAAAGAACTTGACCTCAGCTTCAGTACTGAAGACAGCGCGCCCTACATACCAAAGTGCGTAGTCATTGATCCGTCGTTTGACTGGGAGGGTGATAAGCCGCCGGGCACTCCGTTTCATAAAACCATTATTTACGAGCTTCAAGTAAAGGGCTTTACCCAGCTTAACCCCGCCATACCTGAAGAGCTAAGGGGCACCTACGCCGGTCTTGCGCACCCGGCCAGTATACAGTACCTTAAAGATACGGGAGTTACAGCCGTTGAGCTGATGCCGGTGCATTACTTTCTTAATCACCCCATGCTCATTGACAAGGGTCTCGAGAACTACTGGGGCTACAATACTATAGGTTTTTTTGCGCCTGACAACCGCTTTTCCCGCAGCAGCGATAACGGCAGCCAGGTGAATGAATTTAAAGCCATGGTAAAAGAGCTGCACAAAGCGGGCATTGAGGTAATACTTGATGTTGTGTTTAACCATACCGCCGAAGGCAACGAGATGGGCCCCACAATATCCTTTAAAGGAATTGACAATGCCGTTTACTACCGGCTGGCGGAAGAAAAACGATATTATACTGACTATACCGGGACCGGCAATACGCTCAACACCATGCTGCCGGCTGTGTTGCGCCTTATCATGGACAGCCTCCGATACTGGATACAGGAGATGCATGTAGATGGTTTCCGGTTCGACCTCGCCTCAACACTTGCAAGAGAACTGCATGAGGTGGACCGTCTTAGCTCGTTTTTTGACATAATATACCAGGACCCCATAATATCTCAGGTGAAGCTGATAGCCGAACCGTGGGATGTGGGCGAAGGCGGCTACCAGGTGGGCAACTTCCCGCCGGGATGGTCAGAGTGGAACGGCAAATACCGCGATTGTATGCGGGACTTCTGGCGCGGTGCTGACAGTGTGCTGGCGGAATTCGCATACCGCCTTACCGGCAGTGCAGACCTGTATAGGGATGATGGCCGCAGGCCGAGCGCAAGCATCAACTTCATTACCGCTCATGACGGTTTCACCCTGGCTGACCTTGTGGCCTACAATGAAAAGCGCAATGACGCCAATGGTGAAAATAACAATGACGGTGACAGCAATAACCGCTCCTGGAACTGCGGCACCGAAGGCGATACCGATGACCAGGAAGTAATAAAACTGCGGCGCAGGCAGCAGCGCAACATGCTCACCACGCTTTTCCTGTCACAGGGTGTACCTATGTTGGTAGCGGGCGATGAGTTGGGGCGCAGCCAGCAGGGCAACAACAACGCCTATTGCCAGGACAATGAAATATCTTGGATCAACTGGGAAAAGGCCGACCACGACCTGCAGGAATATACCCGCAACCTAATAAAACTGGTGAAGGAACACCCTGTTTTCAGCCGCAGGCGCTGGTTTCAGGGCGCTAAGATACATGGCGAGGGAGCCGAGGACATAGCCTGGTTTAAGCCCGAAGGCAGTGAAATGAACGAGGAAGACTGGAACGCCGGCTACGCAAAGTCGCTCGGCGTGTACCTTAACGGCATGGGTATAAAATCGCCTGATGATAAAGGGGACCGCATAACAGATGACAGTTTCTACATCATATACAACGCCTACGAAGGCGACCTGAACTATAAAATGCCGCCCGCCAAGTTTGGTGAGGCGTGGGAAAAAGTATTGGATACTGACAGCGAGGCTGCTCCCCAGGGCTTGCTGAAGCCCGAGCAGGAAGCGAAGGTAAAAGGAAGGTCAGTATCAGTATGGATGCACAAGCGACAGTAAAAAATGACGATAAATATCCAACAAAGGGGCTTAGGTGTAGCAGTTACAGCGGGGCGCGCACAGGTAAACCTATGGGCACCCGCTGCCCGAACCGCCGCTATAAAGTTACTGCCGGGCAATGAAGTTATTGCGCTGGAGCGCGGGGTGCGCGGCTACTGGACAAGCCACCTACAGGCGGCACCCGGCACACAATACTGGTTCGTTATAGACGGTACTGCAGAGTTGCCTGACCCTGCCTCACTATACCAGCCTGAAGGGGTGCATGGCCCCTCAGCCATATTTGATACCGGCGCCTTTCAATGGACCGATAAAGAGTGGGTGAACCCTTCCCTTGAAGAATACATTTTTTATGAGTTGCACACCGGCACCTTTAGTGAAGAAGGTACTTTTGAGGGCATAGAGGCGAAGCTTGATCATCTGCTGGCCTGCGGTGTTACCGCGGTGCAAATTATGCCGGTATCGCAGTTCCCGGGCTGCCGAAACTGGGGGTATGACGGTGTACTGCCATTTGCCGTACAAGACAGCTACGGTGGCCCCGCCATGCTGCAACGGCTGGTGAATGCCTGCCATAAAAAGGGGCTGGCAGTAGTGCTTGATGTAGTGTATAATCACATGGGGCCTGAGGGTAACTACCTGCGTCACTACGGCCCATACTTTACCCCCAAATACGGCACCCCATGGGGCGAAGCCGTCAATTTTGATGATGCCGGTTGCGATGAGGTAAGAAAATATTTTATAGAGAATGCCCTGATGTGGCTGCGCGATTTTCATATTGATGCGCTCCGGCTCGATGCTGTGCACGCCTTAAAGGACATGAGTCCCCGCCACATACTCAGGGATATAAAAGAGCACGTTAATGAGCTGATGGCGCATACCGGCCGCACGCACTATCTTATAGCAGAGAGCGACCTTAACGACCCCCGATACATAAATCCCCTTCATGAAAACGGGTATGGCATGGACGCTCAGTGGAATGATGATTTTCATCACGCGCTCAGGGTTACGGCGGTGCAGGAAACCATGGGCTACTACGCTGATTTCAACGGCCTGGAGCACCTGGCAAAGGCCTACCGCGACGCCTATGTATACGATGAAAAATACTCTGTCCACCGGCAAAAAACATATGGCGCTAAAACCAGCAACCCCGGCCGGCAGTTCGTGGTCTTTACCCAAAACCATGACCAAACCGGTAACCGCCTGCGGGGCGAACGGACCAGCGCGCTGCTCAGTTTCGAGATGCTGAAAGTTACCGCGGCAGCCGTATTGCTCAGTCCCTTTCTGCCTATGCTTTTCATGGGCGAAGAATGGGGTGAGCCCAACCCTTTCCACTATTTTATAAGCCATAGCGATGAAGAACTGGTAATGGCTGTGCGCAAAGGCAGGGCGGGTGAATTCGCTTCCTTTTGCACTGATGGAGTCGGTCCCGATCCGCAGGAAGATAACACCTTTAATTGCAGCAAACTACAGTGGAACCTACTGCACGAACCCCGCCACCAGGCTCTGTTCAGCTTTTACAAAACCCTTATTGCGTTGAGGAAACGCCACCCGGCCCTGGTACCCGATCGTAAAAATATTTCCGTGACCACACTTGTAGACCAGCAGGTGCTTACCCTGCACCGCTGGAGCGGACACGAACATATGGTGTGCTTTATGAATTTCTCAAAAGAGACCCAAACCATAACACCCGGCTCTGTATTTGTTGGGTTTAAGGCGGAGGTAGACTCCGCAGCGGCCGAATGGGGCGGCAAGGGCGGCAACGCTCCGGCACTTTTAAATGGTGCTTCACTTAACATACAACCACAATCAATATTGATATATACTTACAGCCATGTATAAACCGGTTTCAACCTACAGAATACAATTCCACAAGGTATTTAACTT
>JACMPD010000079.1 GCA_014377675.1 Taibaiella sp. | reverse complement strand
TCCGTCACCATTATAGCCATTTATTCCAGTGCCAGCAATTGCATGTATGACACCTGAATTATCAAACATTTTTATTTTGTGACCAAGATGCTCAACAAAATATAAATTATTGTTACTATCCATAGTGATACCATAAGGATCATATATGCCAGTAATAACTGTAGAAATAATCTGCGCAGATAATATTTGCGCAAATAGCAGAAAAAAAATAAGTAGGGTGAGCTTCTTCATAGGGGGTCCTTTAGATATTGGGTTTATGGATAGTTTCGTCACCGCCCGAGGTATTTCTGCCTCCCGCAGCTACAGCGCCAGAGATTGCTTTTAAAATGGGCAAATTTTTAAGCGGTAACGATATTAGTCAAAACAGATCTACGAAATTCTCACTAAATAAGAACATTTTTAAAAATATACTTGCTATCACAAGAGCGGGCTCAGGCATCAGGTGTTAGCAGAGCGTTACCTCACCTATTCCTCCAGTTTCTTAATACACTTGATCATATCTGTACCTTTCAGCAGTACGCCGGCAAAAAGGTCGCCTTCCTTTTCTATGCGTTTCATGGTGTTTTTGATGTTGAACTGTGAGGGGTGCAGGCCGCTTTTTACTTCGTGCCAGTGCAGGGGGGTTGATACCGTGGCACCGGGTTTGGGGCGCAGGCTGTAGGCGCAGGAGAGTGTCTGGCCGCGGCGGTTTTGCAGAAAATCGATATAGATATTGTCCTTGCCGCGTTTGGCGAGCGAGCGCTCCAGGCTGGTAAAGTCCGGCAGTTGCTGCTGTGTGAGGATGGCTATCATGTGCGCGAATTCTTTGCACTGATCGTAGGTATATTTGGCCCCCAGTGGCACATAGATGTGTATGCCCGTTGCGCCTGATGTTTTGGGGTAGGCCACCGCGCCGGCCTTGTCCAGTATCTGCTTTATCACCTGCGCCGTTTCTATCACCTGCTCAAAAGTATTCTGCTCTGAAGGGTCAATATCCATCACCATGTAGTCGGGGTTGTCCAGCTTTTTCAGGCGGGAATTCCAGGGGTTTATTTCTATGCAGCCGAGGTTGGCCATGTAGAGCAGCGTGGGCTTATCATTGCAAATAATGTAGTTGATGTCCTTATCGGCGCTTTCAGAGTGCAGGGGCAGTGTTTTCATCCAATCAGGGGTGCCCGCGCCCGCGTCTTTATGGAAAAAACCCTTGTCTGCAATGCCGTTGGGTGTGCGCAGCATTGACTCCGGCCTGTCTTTCAGGTACTTTGCTATGTGCGGGTAAACGGAGTTGTAGTAGTCAATCACATCGCCTTTGGTGTAGCCTTCTTCAGGCCAGAAAATTTTGTCGGTATGGGTGAAGGCCACCTTCTTTTTACCGCTGGTAAAGCTGTCCATATCTGTTGTGTGTTGTTCTGTTTTTCCAGTTGATTTTTTTGATGGTTTTTTTGCTGACTTCTTATCTGATACAGGCCGGGCTTTCGTGCTGTCATCATCATCCGTGTCTTTCACTTCGGCATGTACTTCACTAGCGGTTTTGTCGTTTCTGAGCCCCATGAAAACCGGATGCCTGCGGTGGCCGCTTTCGGTTATTTCGCTGTATTTAAGGTTGCAGACCAGCACTGCCTTAACCCAAGTAACAGGCGCATTCACGGGTACTTTCCCGTTAAAGGGCGACTGATTGGTGATCAGCGGCTGCATTTTACTCCATACATCCTTCAGTGTTTTGTCATTAAAGCCTGTGCCTGTATGGCCTATATAGGTGAATTTTCTACGCACATAAATACCCATAACCAATGCCCCGAAATGCTTCCGGCCACCCTTCCCTTCTGTGTAGCCGGCTATTACGGCCTCTTCCATTATTATGTTTTTCACCTTAAGCCAGTTGGCTGAGCGGCTGTCTGGTATGTAGGTGCTATCGGCCCGCTTGGCTATCATGCCTTCCATGCCCATTTTTTTCATAGCAGCGAAAAAGTCTTTACCCCGTTCTTCCACGTGGTCGCAATACCTTATGAAGTCGCTTTCGGGCAACACACTCCGGAGTATCTCCTTTCGTTGAAGCAGGGGCTTGTCTTCTATTGACTCACCGTCAACAGACAGGCAGTCAAACACATAGTAGCAGATTGGTTTTGTATTGTCTTCGGCGTATTGCTGCAACAGTTGAAAGGATGGTTTGCCGTCTTCATTCATCACTACTATCTCACCATCCAATACTGCTTCCCGCTTTATTTTTTGCAACTCTTCGTATATCACCGGGTAGTCTTCACTGAAAGAAAGCCCATTGCGGGAATACAGCCTCAGTTCTTTTTTTTTCGTTTCGGCTATGGCGCGGTAGCCATCCCATTTTATCTCATACACCCAGTCCGGGCTGTCAAACGCTTCTTCATGCAGTTTGGCCAGCATGGGCTTTATATAGCGGGTGAATTTCGGGTTGCTGCTGCCGTGGTAGGTGTTTTTGTAAGATTTTGGTTCCGGCTTCTCTTCCGGCTCCCTGGGCAGCAGTATCGCCTTTACTTTTTTTTTACCGTTTTTTTGCCCTTGTTGCGCTCCTCGGTGTAGGCGAGACTGCTTTTTTTAGCATATTCCTCGCTGTTGTATTCTTCCTCCGTGGCGTACTTGTCTTTGTGCTTCAGCAGCAACCAGGTTTTTTCGTCCTTCTTCATGTTCACGAGTGCAAAGTCACCTTTCAGGTGCTTGCCCTTCATCCTGAATTTGGCATTGCCCGCATGCAGGCTTTTGTTGAATTCAGCTGGTTTTATTACCTCACCGTCTTCATCTATGGGTTCGTAGGTGCCATGGTCCCACACGTCTACATGGCCTGCGCCATAGTTGCCCTCAGGTATGTCGCCCTCAAAAGTGGCGTAGTCAATAGGGTGGTCTTCCACCATCATGGCCAGGCGCTTGTCATGCGGATTCATTGAGGGGCCCTTCGGTACCGCCCAGCTTTTGAGTGTGCCGTTCAGTTCAAGCCTGAAATCATAATGCAGGTGCGATGCATGGTGCCTTTGCACCACGAAAATCAGTTTGTCTTTCGCGGCCGCCTTTTTGCCTTCAGGCTCAGGCGTTACATCAAAGTGGCGCTTGCTGTTGTATTTTTCGAGGCTCATTACGACGCTTTTTTAATTTTCGGTTTAGGTTCCAGGCTGGCTTTCAGCTGTGCCATCAAGTCTTTGGTTTTGTTGTGTACCAGCTTAAACTGTGGCTGCTTCACTTTCTTCCCCTTCGCCTTGGCCTCTATTATTTTCATCAGTTCCTGGTCATAGGTATCTTTATACTTGGTGATGGAGGTTTTCTTAGGCGAAAGTTGCCTAATAAGTGCCTGCGCCATTTTCAGTTCGGCGGGTTTTATGGTAATGTCAGAGGGGATATTGAGGTCTTCATAAGAGCGTATTTCTTCGGCATACCGTATCTTTTGCAGCAGTAGCATATCGCCTTGCGGCTTCAGTATACATAGGTTTTCCTTGGTGCGCATCACAAACTGACCCACCGCTATTTTGCCGCTTTCTTTCAGCGCTTCCCGCAGCAGCACGTAGGCTTTTTCACCGCCTTTTGATGGCTCTAGGTAGTAAGGGGTTTCGTAATAAGTACTGTCAATAGCATCAATATCCATAAACTCCTCTATCTCTATCAGCTTGCTTTTTTTGGGGTTTACCTGCTCAAAATCTTTATCCGTTACGGGTATATACTCATCATTTAGTTTGTAGCCCTTTATTATATTAGCCCAGGGCACCTCTTTACCGGTGTCAGCGTTAATACGGGCATAGCGGATATTGGCAAGGTCATCTTTATCCAGCATATCCAGATCAATGGTACTTTCCTGTGTGGCGGTAAAGATCCGCACCGGGATATTAACCAGCCCAAAACCTATTGCCCCTGTCCAGATAGCGCGCATAAATTTAATTTTGAATGAGGCGTTAAAAAAACGTGCCGATAAAAGAATGGGGGCAATGGTAATGCGGGAAAGGCTCCTATGCAGTTATGGCATTTTGAATAGCTCATATAGCAATGCTGGATAGTGGTATGTTCCTGATGCTGTCCTCACTAGTTTTCGCGCATAACAATGCCGTTATATAATGTATTTAAAATACCGGGAATGCCGGTGTTGGCCAACCGCCCGCCTAACGGCCGGCAGGTAAAAAATTGCAGCTACGGGAGCGAGGCGCCTCTTAAAGTTAGCAGATTCAGGGAGTGTTGACTGCCCTAGGTGTGCAGTGTGTATGGTTGGTTTTTTTGCTACTTATTTTGGCCCCCCGGGGAGCGGTTTGTGAGTTGTATAGCGATGCGCGGGCTCTCTGTCTGAAGTATGATTAATTTGGAGATGGTGCGTTTGTTGCCACGGGTTTTAACCCGTGGATATGGGAAAAGATGAGCGGCTTTAGCCACAGATTAATGCAAGTTTTTTCAGCTCCTGTTGAAATCATTAAAAGTCTTTTCCACTGCCGGCCGCATCATCGGCGGCAGTTAATCTTGGCTTGCAGACGTCAATAGTGCCACACCCTGGCCATTTTTGCAAATCCTTCAAGCATTCAAATAATAAATTATTCTATGTGTTGCAACCCGTATTTTGGGCAGTATGCACCCCTCATTTTTCTGTTTCAAAAAACAAAACACTTTTGCTGTAAATCTATCAAATGAAGCCACGGACACAAAACAAAAAAACCACTCACTTTTCAGTGAATGGCTTTATAAAAAATCAAAATACAGGAAGTGTTATTCGGTTACCACCAGCCTTGCAGGTATCCGCTCACCGTTGATAACAGCTGAAACTATGTAGGTGCCGGCAGGTAGGTTCAGCCTTACTTCTGTTTCTTTATTGGCAGGCATTGTAAATTCGTTCACCACGGCCCCGGTTACATTACTTATGGTCACTTTCGCTTCTGCTTTTGAGGCATAAGGGAGGTTCAGGGTAAAGGTACCGTTGTTAGGGTTAGGGGAAAGCGTTAGTGCGGTTGCCGGTGCGGTGGTTTCGGCTACGCCCGCAGCGCAGTCCACCACCTCCACATCAAGGGTTACAACTGATGTGCCACAGGCGTTATTAAGCGTGTAAGATATAGTAGCAGTACCCACAGTGAGGCCAATAGCTGTACCGCCTATTATTGGCGCTACAAAAAAATCGCTTGATGACCAGGTGCCACCCGCTATTGCCTCTAAAAAAATAGCCGGCTGTAAAAGGCAGATAATCGGGTCTCCGAAAATGGGCTGAGCGGGTACATTTACATTTACATTTTTTATGGCGGTGTCACTGCCGCAGGAGTTGGAAACGATGTAATAGATGGTGGTTGCGCCGTTTAAATATCCGGTTACCTGTCCTGAAGCATCTATATCTGCAAAATCAGGGCTTTCGCTTACCCATGTGCCGCCGCTTACGGCATCGGTTAGCGTAATATTAGCGCCCACACACACACTGTCATATCCCGTTATCGGGGCTGCAAATGGCCTTGGGTTTACAGTTATGGTGTAGCTGGCGGTGTCTGCCCCGCATCCATTTATTACGGTATAAGTAATGGTATCAACACCGGCACGAATTGCCCTTACACGGCCACCATTGTTTATCCGGGCTATCAGCGTATCTCTGCTGCGCCAGCGGCCACCGCCTGTAGTTGAAGTAAGTGTTGTTGTATCGCCTTCGCAAAGTATGAAAATGCCTGATATTGTACCCGCTGAAGGGGCCGCCGTATCCACCCTTACGGTTAGGCGCGCTGTATCAGCGCCGCATCCGTTAGCTACAATATACACTATTGTATCTATGCCATAGGTAACGCCGGTTACCACACCTGCCGCTACTGTCGCCCTGCTGTTGGTGGCTGACCACGTACCGCCGCCTGTGGCTGATGAAAGGGTGATGCTGGCGCCCGCGCATACACCGCGCAGGCCGGTAACAGGCCCTGCAACAGGCACTACATTTACGTTAACTATATATGAGGCAGACCTTGTACCGCAGCTATTGGTAACTGAATAGATAATAGTATCTATACCGGCTGTTGCGCCGGTTATTACACTGTCAGCTATGCTCACTGAGGCATTGGTGACGCTCCAGGTACCGCCGGTGGCGGTTACTGTTAGCGTAGCAGAGTCTCCGGTGCACAATGTGGTGGCACCCGATATAGTACCAGCAACCGGCAACGGGCTAACCGTTACGGCAATTGCAGCAGTATCAGCACCACATACGTTGGTAATAATATATAATATAGTATCAATACCCGCTGATATGCCCGTTACCACTCCGCCGCTTACTGCCGCATGGCCGTTTGCTGCGCTCCAGGCACCGCCCGTGGCTGTTGCAGTGTCAGTTATAGAGCTGCCCTCGCACACTGTGGCCGGTCCGGTAACAGTACCTGCGGCAGGCGGTGCGCTTACGGTTATATTATGGTAAGCGGTATCAGACCCACACGTTGTGGTCACCACGTAAAGTACGGTATCAATGCCGGCGGTAACACCGGTAATGGTATCGCCACTTACAGTTGCATGGGTGTTTGAGACACTCCAGCTGCCACCCGCCACAGTAGCGGCAAGCGTAACAGAGGTACCTGTGCACACGGCTGTGGCGCCGGAAACAGTACCGGCATCAGGCAACGGATTAACAGTGATGATTTTTGTAGCGAAAGCCACTCCGCAGCTGTTGATAACAAAGTAGTTAATAGTGTCTAACCCGGCAGTAACGCCCGTAACCACACCACCGCTGGTAATGGTCGCGTTGCCATTGGAGCTGCTCCAGCTGCCACCGCCGGCACTTGAGGCCAGCGTTATATTGGCACCCACACACACGGCTGAAGAGCCGGTAATGGTACCAGCAACAGGCAGCGGATTTACGGTAACTATAATGGTGGTGGTATCAGCCATGCCACCGTCTGACACTTCAACCAAGAACGTATCAGTGCCTGAAAACCCGGTAGCGGGAGTATAGCTTAAGCCTGAAGGTGTAAGAGTACTGCCGGTTGAGGTGGCGGTATATGCGATAGCCGCAGTGCCATACATGGGGCCTGCTATCAGGCGCCAAGTTTCAGTGTCGCCGGTGTCAGCGTCACTAACCGCAAGCAGGGTGTTGAGAGAAGTTGGGCCACTGTTCTCGCAAACAGTAAGTGATTGGAAAATACCGCCTGTAAACAATGGGGCACTTTGCGCTGTCGCCTTACCGCCGCAAAAAGCGAATATGGCAACAGTTAAAATTGAAAGTAATTTTTTATTCATAAATGTCATTTGATTGCAAAAATATTACCAATGGGTAACAATATGAAGTTTTTTCGTAAATATAAGTGTTAAAGTATTTCAGAAACCGGGAAATGAAATTGCAACAACGGCGGCCGTTGTGCTGCTGCCGATTTGCCCCTTTTGCTCCCTAACCTTTAAAAAAACAGAGCAAGCAGAAATCTGCTTGCTCCAGTTAAAATATTTTTTCTATTAACTATGATTAGTGCACCGCTTCTTCCTGGAGTACAAAATTGCGCACCCATTCTGTAGTAATCGATTTTGGTCTTTCCAGCGGGAAGCCAAGTGCACGGTCCCAGCAAAGGCTGGCCAGCACACCCAGTGCGCGGGAAACACCAAACAATACCGTGTAGAAATCTTCTTCTATAAGACCATAATGCTTGAGCAATGCACCGGAATGGGCATCTACGTTAGGCCATGGGTTCTTTATTTTTCCTGTTCCTTCCAGTATTGGCGGCGCTACTTCGTATACATTCCATACCGTTTGCACTGTGGCATCATCAGGACAATGGCGTTTAGCAAACTCCATTTGTGCGGTGAAGCGCGGGTCAGTTTTGCGGAGTACAGCATGGCCATAACCTGGTACTACTTTACCTGCGGTCAATGTCTTATGTATATAATCTGCTATTTGTTCTTTTGTTGGCTGCTCAGAGTTTAGCTCCTTGCACATTTCTTCTATCCATCGGATCACTTCCTGGTTAGCGAGGCCATGTAACGGACCTGCGAGACCTGTCATACCTGCCGCAAAAGCCAGGTAAGGATCGCTGAGGGCCGAACCTACAAGGTGGGTGGCGTGGGCTGATACATTGCCGCCTTCATGGTCAGCGTGTATCACCATGTATAGGCGCATAAGTTCTTTGAAGCCTTCGTCTTCAAAACCCATCATATGGGCGAAGTTTGAGCTCCAGTCCAGCATACCATCAGGATGTATATGCTCTCCGTTTTTATATTTACGGCGATAGATATATGCGGCAATCCTTGGCAGGCGGGCAATAAGTGTCATAGCGTCTTCATATACATAAGCCCAATGCTCCTTTTTGCTGATGCCTTCATTATAGGCTTTGGCGAATTTTGATTCTGTTTGTAACGCAAGCACAGCGGCTGTAAACTGCGTCATAGGGTGCGCTGAAACTGGGAACGCTTCAATAACATCAAATACATGGTTGGGCACGTGAGACCTGCGGGCCCATGTAGAAGATATATGCTCCACATTTTCGAGCGAAGGCACCTCACCGGTGAGCATAAGGTAAAAAAGACCTTCAGGGAGTGGTTCATTACCACCTTCGGCTTTAGGAAGTTTTTCTCTCAGCTCAGGAATAGAGAAGCCACGGAAGCGGATACCCTCATTAGCGTCGAGCAGTGAGGTCTCTGTTACGAGACCGGTAATGCCCCTCATACCCTGGTAAACCTGGGCAAGCGTAACGTCTTCCACTTTTTTGTTGCCGTATTTTTCTAAAATACTTTTAATCTCTTTGTTCTGCGCATCGGCCTTTTCTTTGAAAAGATCTTTTACATATCCCATATATATCTCAATTTGTTTGTGCCACAATGGTTATTCAATGCACCAAAGGTAACAAAAGACAAATAACTATACCGTAAGAAAATGTGAAAAAAAGGAGTTTCCTAACAATTTGTTGACAATTAGCGCAAAAAATTGCTACACAAAAAAGCCTCATCCTGTTATGGATAAGGCTTATCAAGTATATAATGTTGTAAAATCAGGCTATTTTCTCTACCTGGCTGTAGTTGAGTTCCACAGGAGTAGCGCGGCCAAATATTTTTACTACCACTTTTAGTTTTTTCTTTTCTTCGTTCACCTCTTCAACAGTACCGTTAAAGTCATTGAAAGGGCCATCAATTATCTTCACTGTTTCGCCTATAATGTATGGTTCAGCGTACGATATACCCTGCTCGCTAACCTCATCCATTTTACCGAACATTTTGTTTACTTCGGTTTTGCGGAGTGCTGTAGGATTATCGCGGCCCAGGAAGTGGATAACATTGGTTACATTTTTAACGGTATGTATTATATCGTCGCTCAGTTTACCATCCACTGCTTCAAGAAGTATGTAACCGGGAAACAAAGTTTTTTCACGTAAAACCTTTTTGCCGTTTACTACTTTAAATACTTTTTCTATAGGACAAAGCACCTGTACCACCGCTTTAGTCCAGTTATTGATTTTTACTTCCTTATCAATATATTCTTTAATTTTTCTTTCTTTACCGCTTACCACCCTTATCACATACCACTTGGTATCCTGCACCGGTAATGCTTCCTGCGGTGGCATCGCCTCCTGGTTGCCTGCTACTTCGTCCATAGTTACCTTTCTTTACTAACCTAAAATATTATAAATAAACGTGAGAACCGCTTTAGAAACAAAATCCATACTGGCTACAACACCTGTAACAAGGCCCAAAGCGACCAAAACAATAACGGTAGTCTGTTGCAGCTCATCCCAAGATGGCCAGCTTACTTTATGCAGTAACTCGTCGTAAGCCTCCTGGATATAATTACCTAATTTGCTCATTATTATAAATTTAAGCCTGTAACCAAAGTGTATTCTAAAAATCTTTTAACCGTCAAACCTAACCGGTGTTTATGCCGGTTAGCAATAAGGTTGCACGGGCACGCGGATTCGAACCACGATCGAAGGTTTTGGAGACCTCTATTCTACCATTGAACTATGCCCGTATTTGCTTTAACAAAAAAGTAAAAAGTCAAAAAGCTAAACCTTTTGACTTTTCCAATCGGATTGCAAAGATAGAAAATACTTTTTAAAAAACTACTGAAAACTAAAAAAGGTTTCAAAAGAATTGGGGAAGGCATGTTATTCCCCGGCAACTTACCTCCAATATTGAGATCGTTTAGACATAAATTATATTAATAAAAAAATTTTTTTTCATAATTAGTTATTATTCGTATCTTGTAGCATGATCAAGAGCCATTCTCAAATAAGTTTTTCCAGCATATTTGCATCTCGGCGGAAGCTAAAGAATGTATTTTTTTCTCAAATAAACACAGCCCTTGATTGGAACGCAGTAGATAAAGTTATTCGCAAGTATTACAATGAGGGTTTTAGCGTTGATGGTCGCACCTCTTACAGCGGCCTGATTTTATTTAAGATGTGTCTTTTGCAATATTGGTACAATCTGAGTGACTATTTGGCATCATTTTCCGGTATCGGAAATTCCGCGCTGGATAAATCTTTGTAACGTACAATATTTTTAAATGCTCCGCCAAAAACTGATTGGTAAAAAGTGAATGCTTCTTCAGCATTTCCGTTAAAGTTGATCCAGGGATTGATTGTTCTCATGTGATTTATTTTTAATTTTTGTTTATGCTTTTTTTTGTAAGCCGAATTCAAGCAGCAAATGCAACCTTATGTAAATTTAGGAATTTAGCTGGTGAATTATAGTTATTCATGGTCACTGTGTTTATTGATATAGTTATGCATTATATGATCGCAGTACTCAGACCCATTTGAGTTCCACTGTGCGGTTACGAACTTTTATTTTAGCGTTTTCTACTGACATTCCCCCTATCCATTTATCAACTCTAAAAACTCGCTTTCCGTCAATATTGTCACACTACCCAGTTTCTTAGCTTTATCCAGTTTGGAGCCCGCGTCTTCGCCTACCACAAGGTAGTTAAGCTTTGCGCTGACACCGCCCAATATGGAGCCGCCTTTGGCTTCAGCCATCGCCTCGGCTTCGCTGCGTTTAAACTGGCTTAGGGTGCCGGTGAACAGGAATGTTTTACCGGTAAATGCCCCTTCGGGCTGAGCCAGCCCTTTTAGTTGGTTTTCAAGGTTTACGCCCGACTGCTCCAGCGAATCTATCATTTCCCTGTTTTCCCTCCTGTTGAAGAAGTCGGCTGCCGATGTGGCTACTTTGGGGCCCACATCGGCAAGCGTGCAAAGTTGTTCTATATTCCAGTCGTACAGTTCACGGATATTGCCTACTGCGGCGGCCAGTGTTTTTGCGGTGGTTTCTCCCACAAACCTTATGCCCAGGCCATATATCAGCCTGTTGAGCGGCTGTGTCTTAGACTGTTCTATTGCTGCCTGAATATTGGTTATAGATTTAGCGCCGAAGCCGCCGAGGGTGCGCACCTTGTCCCAGTTAATATGGTAGATAGAGGGGATGTCAGTTATTAACCCCATTTCATAAAACTTTTGAATGTTGGCTCCGCCGAGGTTGCGGATGTCCATTGCATCTTTGCTTACATAGTGTATCATCCGCTCCGCTACCTGTACCGGGCAACCAATATTGATGCATCGCCATGCGGCTTCTTCCGGTTGCTTTTCAAGAGCGGAATCGCATACGGGGCAGTTAGTTGGGAATTTTATGGGCTCCTCGGTTCCGTCGCGGAGATCTGTAATTGGTTTTACTATGTAGGGTATCACATCGCCTGCGCGCTCCACAAGTACGGTATCGCCTATGCGTACGTCTTTTTCCCGCACCACATCTTCATTGAACAGGGATACTGAGGTGATAGTAACCCCGCTGATATGCACGGGTTCAATTTTAGCAACGGGAGTTATTGCGCCCGTTCTGCCTACCTGGAATTCAACCCTGAGCAGCTTGCTCGTGCCCTGCCTTGCTTTGAATTTAAAGGCTACGGCCCAGCGGGGGTGATGGCTTGTCATGCCCAGGCGATCTTGCAGGGCGAAGTTATTAACCTTTATTACCAGGCCGTCCACTTCAAAAGGGAGGTCATCCCGCTGCGCTTCAAACTCATGGCAATAGGCTGTTACTTCATCAATGTTGTTGAAGACCTTCATCTCTTTTGCAGGCGTAGGAAAGCCGATGCTGTACAGCCATTGAAGCGAGCCGTAGTGTGTTTCAAGGTGCTCAGGACGGGTGGAGCCGGCGAGCAAAGTATAGTCACTAATGTGGTACAGGATAGCGTTAAGGCCGCGCTTGCGAACTTCAGCCGGGTCCAGTATCCTCAGGGTGCCAGAAGCGGCATTGCGTGGATTGGCCAGCGGCGCAAGCCCCTCGGCGGTGCGCTGCCTGTTGTAGGCTTCAAATACGTTTTTATGGATGACAATCTCACCGCGAATCTCGACCCTGTTGATGCCGTATTGTGCTAAAGGGGCGGAAAGGGGGAGCGCTTTTATCTGTTTGGCGTTTATGGTCACATCTTCCCCCATAACACCATCGCCGCGGGTGGCGCCGCGAACCAGCATGTCATTTTCATAAATAAGTGATATGCTCGCCCCATCATATTTGGGTTCTGCGCAGTAAGTGATGTTGTCAGTCCCGGCAAGCTCCCTGCACCGGCGGTCCCAGTCTATAAGGTCTTCGGCGTTGTAGGTGTTATCCAGGCTCAGCATAGGCACCAGGTGGCTTACAGTAGGGAACCGTTCGCTTATGCCCTTAGCTACGCGGTGGGTGGGTGAGTCCGGGCTTACGAGTTCTGGGAATTTATCTTCAATCTGTTTTAGTTTTTTGTACAGTGCGTCATACTCGCTGTCTGCGAGTACCGGTTCACTTTGTACATAGTACTTCCAGTCAGCGAAGTTGATTACCTCTTTCAGCGCATTTATGGATTCTTCAGGGTTGGCGTCTGATGAGGTGTTTAAAATTGATTTGGCCTGGTCAAAAAGGCGTTTTTCATCGAGGGAAGTGTACATAGTGGTGCAAAATAAAAAATTACCGCTGAAAAGCGGTAATTTAAAGTGAATGAGAAGGGTGCTGTGGCAATTAATCTTCCCAGTATTCGGTGCCATTTTTGTCAATGTAGCCCGGGATATCGCCATCAAGCTCCACCATTGCCAGTCCGTTTCTGAAACTTTCGGTGAGGCTTTCATATTTCAGCGCAATGACCACCTTGCCTGTGGTGTCAATAAAGCCGTTTAAATCATCAAGGCTTACCAGTGCTAGGCCTTCAGAGAAGTCTTCAGCAAAATCATAGGTATAGGGGATGACCACATTTTTATCTTTATCAATGAAGCCAAACATGTCGTCTTCTTCATTTACATCAACGGCAAGGCCATCATGAAACAATACGGGTGCGGGTTCAGCTACTATTTTTCCGGTTTTATCAATGAATATTTCTTTATTGTTAAGCTCAGCCCATGCTACACCGTTAATGAAGGGGGAAAGTGCCTGATACTTGCAGGGTATTACCAGTTCTCCGGCTTTGTTAATCATGCCCATGCCTGATTTTTTTTCTACAATGGCAAGACCATCTGTAAATTCTTCAGCGCTGTCATAGATGAACGGAACTATTTGTTTTCCCTCCTTATCAATATAGCCATATTTTTCGCCTATTTGAGCCACCGCGAGGCCTTCATTAAAAAAACCGATAAAGTCATAGGTACATGGTATTACGAGTTTGCCAGTACGGTCAATGCAGCCGCACTGATAGTCTAACGCTACAG
>JACMPD010000007.1 GCA_014377675.1 Taibaiella sp. | reverse complement strand
TCAGCGGGTGTAGTGGGGCGCAGCAGCAACCTATCTGTGGTAATAACAGGGAACGGGGTAAAGTTAAACTCAAGCATAAAAGCTTATTTGTATGGCTAAGGTAGCTCTTTTATGGTTGCAACAAGGGCAGATGACCATTATTACACAACCCGCTACATCTATTTTACCCTTATCAGGTCGGCATTCAGGTCTTGCGGGCAACGGTAGGTGGTAAAGTGCCAGGATAGGCTGAAAGTTGCCATTATATACTGGTCGTAATTGCTGGAGTTACCGCGCTGTTTGCCTGGCCGGCCAAGGGCAGGTTCTGACTGCACTTCAAGGCTTCTGTCCTGCAGTGCGGCAGATGGGTTGGCGACTGTTACTTTTTTAAATTTATCTACTCCTACATAAGTAGTGCTCACATCGTCAAGATAGTCGGTAGTGGTAAGCCGGTCGGCTATTTCAAAAGCGAAATTAACACCGGGCCTTATCCAGTACTTTATACCCACGCCCAGTGGGAAGCACGGACTTACTTTGCCATATTTCCGGTTGCCATACCCAGCGTTCTGGCCTTCTGTTCCCTGTTCGCGCAGGTTATATTTCACACCTTTGTAGGTGGTGTAGGGGTCATAATAAAATGCACCTATCCCGCTGGTAATGTAGGGTGTAAAACGGTGGTACGGGTCGCCGGTAGCAAACTTGAAGAAGTTAAACTCGGCTTGTACAGCCACTTCGTAAATATTACTTTTAAAATTCAGGTTGCGCGCTACTTCGTAGGGTACTTTATTCATCTTGTCATCATAGCCCACATCAGTATAGTTGGCTACCGCTTTCAGGGCAATGTAGCCGCCAAGGCGTTTCCTCATATAGACGCCATAAACAGGAGCAATAGTCTTGAACCCGTAATTTTCATTCAGGTCGCCAAAATACTGCGAACCACCCAACGATACACTGAACTCGGTTGTAGTATAGTAAGATTGTGCGCATGCGTCACCCGCTGCTAACAAACTAAAGCCTAAAACAAATGTGGAAAATAATTTACCCATCAGTAATTTATAACGCCAAAAGTACAAATTTATTGCTCAGCCGGGAAACGTTTTTAAATGGATCCGTGTAGATCATTCTCTGGTCTTTCCGTTCACCGTTCACCGCTCTTCACATACCGCACTCAGTTTCCGCTCTCCACCGCTGATTCCTGTGCCTGTTCTGCTTTTTTCTTCCCCAACCGCCTGAAAATCCGGTTCCAGCGCTCCTGAAATTCAACACCAGCATGTATCTCGGGTATTTTATCGCCAAGCAGTCTACCCCAGGGCTTCAGGCCGTCGACCCGGTCAAAAATAATTTTGAGAATAGCCACAAACGGAATGGATAAAAACATACCGGAAAGCCCCCATAATGCACCACCCATAAGCACTATAATAATGGAAATCAAGGAATTGATCTGCACTTTTGAAGACACAATGCGCGTCATTAAAATATTATTATCAATAAACTGTATAACAAGATAGGCACCCAATATAGCCAGTTGAATAGTGTACCCATCATGTGTGACGGTGGCCATCAATATGGGTATGCCAATAGCTACAAGGCCGCCCAGGTAGGGTATCATGTTCAGTATGCCACCTATTACCCCAATAAGTATAGCTGACCTCACGCCTAAAATAAGCAGTGCGGCACTGTTCATAGCGGAAACTATAAGTGTTTCAATAAGCAGACCTATCACATAACTCTGTACCGAGGTTTTTGTTTCGGCGAGTATTTCGGCCACGCGGAGTGAATTCTTCTCAGAAAAAACATGAAACAGAAAATCAAGTATAAGCGGCTTGTAATACAGCAGAAAGAAAATGTATATCGGTATCAATATAAGTACACTTGTAAGGCCGAGCAGCGTACTGAGGGTTTGCCCCACATACACCTGCCCACCTTCAAGCGCCTGCTTCGCCATAGCCACCTGTTTGTCTATAGAAACGCCAAAATGCTGAAAAAACCAAAGCTGGAGTTGTGAAATGAGCGCTACGGACTTAGCCTGTAATGCCGGTATGCTCTCACTGAAGGTCGCTATTTGTGTAGACAGAAAATAGAAGATACCGCCTACCACCGATATCATCAGTGTAAGGGTAATTAAAATAGAGAGGGTTTTAGGCAGCTTACTTTCCAGCCGGTTGTTGAGCGGGTTTAGCAATATTGATATCAGCAGCGCAAATGCAACGGGCACCAATATTTCTTCAAGCACATTAAGTGTATAGAAAAATAATATTAACCCAAACAGTATTATTGTGGCTTTAAAATAAAATGGTCCATCCTTCTTTGTTTCAGGTGCGGTTGTTGTCTCCATGTGCGTGTGTTACAGTTGTGCAAAGTTGCATGTTAAAACCGTACCAACTATAACTGTGTGATACGTATTTGCCGGAAACTAACCCCATCATTGCCATCAGGCCAGCTTTTAATAATTAAGAAAGTTTCATTAGCAACAGAATAATGCGTTGCGGTATCTATACCAGCAAGGCCAGCAGTTTATCAATATCGTTTTTGGCTATAATTTCAGGAAAAGGCAGTTCGTGTGTCATGGCTGCCACTACAGCATCAGCTATAGATACCTTGTCCCAGGGATTGAAGGTGGCACTCGGCTTTATAACATCATAAACATAGGCCAGGTCAGGCGCCAGTACTTTCATGCCGCTCTCCACTGACTCTATCAGCGGTAGGCCGAAACTCTCCATTACAGAGGGGCACACAAGATAGCGGTACTTAAAATACAGCTCCCGTGGGTCAATATAACTGTAGTTAAATACTCTTATGCCCCTGGCCTTCATGTCTTCAAGGCGCGCCAGCAAGTGCGGTGCAGTACTATCAATGGTGATATGCAGCCCGGGCCTATGTCCCTTGCTGTGCAGGTATTCCCAAGCATCAAGCAGGGTGGGATAGTTTTTCTGTGGCGATGGTGTACTGACGAAGGCGAATTCGGCCTCGGGTCTTTGTGCGAACGGGAGCGTTGCGCCCTTATACTTTTCCGCGTCATAAAATGGGATGGTGAGGCAATGTGCTGCGTCTTTAAGCCCGGTACCCAGCAACTCATGTACCATGTGCGGCGTCTGCACAATATAATAGTCTGTGTTTTTATTATAGAATTTAATGAACAAATATTTTATATACAGGCGCCAGTAGCTTTTTTTAAACTTTTGCCTGGGTGCCTCCAGCAACTTCTGGTTGTGAGAATAAGTATACACCGGCACATTAAGCCGCAGTGGCGGCGGTGTATTGGCAAAACAAAATACTTTTGTGTAGCTGGTTTTGTTCTCTTTATAAAATTTTACCCGGTCACTTACTTTATTAGGTATCACAAGGTAGTTTTTGGTGAGTACCGCAGGCACCTCAAAACGCGGATCGAGCAGAAAAAAAAAGTTGTCTTTTTCCGGCAGCAGCAATATTTTTTCAATAAGATATTGCAACAACACGGCGCCGCCGCCTTTATTAATAAATAATGCGTCTATCAAAATCATACGGCACAAAAGTAAAGTTTTAATAGGAAAGGATGGGGCGGCTATGCACCGGCAAAGCGTACAATATATATTAACTTTAGGGTAGCATGAGTACTGCTGGGTAAACAATTCCCCGCAAAGGCGACAAATGACAAAATTAAAATATTTCTTACCTGCTGACAGCAAACAATACCTAAGGTTGGCATCATTCTTTTGTTGCGCATAGGAAACTGCTCCTCATGTTTCAAGATACTATCAGTACCGCCCCACACGAAACCCCATCTTATATTGTTGCCTATATGGAAGAAAAATATGGTGTAAACAGGGAAGACGTAAACGAGCGTCTACAGATAGTTGAGCAACAAAAAGAAATGACCCGGCAGTACATGGCATCAAATAAAAAACGCCATACCGCATAAGGGCAATATGGCGTAGTATATCCATTTAATATTTATCGCTGTAATTTATTCATTCGCTCTTTAGCTACCAGGTATAAAGCGTTAGCCCAGCCCAAGGGTGTATTTGGGTTGTATTGCTGGCTTTTAGCATAGTATAGTTCTGGTATGCTGCCATCCGGCAAAATAATCTTTTCGGTTTGCTCAATGTATGCCTGCGCCTCTTCAAAGTTACCCAGTTCCATATGGCATATAGCCAGCCACGGCAGCCCCAGGCACCACTCAGCTTCCGTACCAAAATAATGGGCTAATGGCTGATGGCGGCCATCATGTTCTACGGTGCTGTAATAGCTGTCGCCTTCATACCGCGCAACTCCGTTAGCGCGCAACAGTCTTTTCTCTACTTTGGCTATTACCTGCACAGCCATTTCCCTGGAGTAGACCCGGTAAGGATAAACCAGGCTAAGCTGTGCCATATCGGCCACGCGGTTATCGGTCTCATCAGCTCCGAGCTCTTCTAATGCTGCAAGGCCCTTTGTTACAAGGTGCTGCGGCACATCAACCAGGTAGCTAACCGACCTCAGCCCCGCTACACAGGCACCAACCGAACTTGCATGCACCTCCCGGTGCTCTTCCCACATACCGTTATCCTTGTCTTGCCAATATTCGCAGCTGCGCAGGTAGTACACCAGTTTCTGCACCATATCACGGTCGCGGCTGTTCCTTATTATTCGTTTTCCATGCCGCTCCCCTTCACCAATTGACCACAGCAACATGCCAACGGCATCATGCTGGGCATGGCCCCACGCCTCGCTTATCTCTTTTACGTTGTGGGCGTCATACTTGGCGTGTATATATTGCCAGGGTTCACGCGGCCTGTCTGCTATGTGTATATCTATTTTCCATTCGTAGTCAAGCATCAGGTCAAGTAACCTGTGTATTGTTCGTTCGTAAGTATTGCAGGTTTTGTTGAGGAACGGCAGGCTTATATAGAGTGAATCCCTGATCCACACCGCGGAATAATGAATGGAAGGAGAGGCAATATACAAGCCATTCGGCAGCCTCATAGAGTCTAAAATACCGTAACTTTTTTCAATGCTCATAGCCAGTTCACGTTTTCGATTGTTAAGTAATTATTAACTAAATTTAGGAGTTATAAAGTTAACCGCATCAAAAAATGAACCTGAATTGAAAGTGGATATTTAAAATGACAACCAAGTGACATTTCATTTTGAAAATCACCATTGCCTTTTTCAAGGATCAGTTTCCATACTGACAGCCCATATTTGCACAAAAAATGATGATTAAGTGCAACAAATACACTGCATTTAAAACCTATATTTCCAGTTACGGAATTGATACGGCGTTACGCACGTCATCATACAGATCCCCTACCTCGCCATCTCATTTATTTTATTTCTTAAAAAGTTATTCCAGCCGTCTTGGCTAACACCATATTCGCTCCTTATAAGTTCTTCAATCGTGGGGTATCGTATCATTTTCTTTAGTGCTTCCACGCCTCCTTTTCTATAAGCATCCAGACAGAACATACCTACAATAGTGCTGGTTGGGTTGGTAAAATTATCAATGTAATAAAAGTCATCAAGATTCTGAAGATTGATTTCGGGGTGTTGCCGCAGGTAATTATCTACACGATTCAGATGCCAGGGCAGGTCATGACCCAGGCTGCCACCATAAAAAACAGCCAACCCTTCAGTGAGCGGAGAACCGGGGAAAAACCGGTTAAGGTATATATGCACTACTTCATGAAAATAGTTTTCACCCCAACCACCACAATATACAATATTGTCTATCCCGTCACTTATCCCGCTCGGCTTATCGCGGTTGCCCATTGCTATGGTAAAGTCAAAACCCCTAAAGTGCTCAATTTCCTCTTTCGCATCAGCGAAAAAATACCTGATATTTACTGGTGGCAACTGCCATTCCTTTTCAAGCGCGATGATATTCTTAGCAAGATGCAGTGCCTTCTGCTTATTAAACGTGTGGTATGAGGGGTAACGATAAGTTATGTTGCGTACGGTTTTGGTCTCCCAGGCGCCAGCCACCATACGCATTGGGTTTATGAAAAACATACTACCATCTTTATTGCGGTTTATATAGTGGTTGGTTATGGAAAATACCAGCAACCCGCCCGCAGAGTCAACCCGGCTGAACATGGTTTTAATGTGTATGATTTCATTTTCAGGCCGTGCCGACAAGATGAGCGGCCTGCCCAGCAGGTAAGTAGGCAATTGCGTATTGATAGCGAACAACAACTGATCGGGATATTTGAACTCAGCACAATCTTCCGCGGACCAATATTTCCTAAAATCAGGTAGTCTGCCAGGCGTGAATTCATTAAAATAACGGATAAGAAATTTTACCCCCTGGTTCAGCGGCGTATCCGATGGGTCAATTGGATTATTAACAGGTACCTGGGCAAGGCCTGCATATGGACTAACAGTTAACAATACAATCAAAAATATTCTTTTCATGCGGTTGATGGCTCGGATGATTACAATGTAAGAAAAATCCGGCCACTATTTCAGTCTTGATAAAAAACAATGTCCAAAAATATTTTTTGATTACTTCCTTTGTTTCGTTAAATTTGTATCTTTCATTCACATATAAAACTGACTTGTGGCGTACGACAACAAAAACTTTAACGACAATCGCGGTGAACGTGGAGATAATCGTAATGAAAGTTTATACAGCAAGCGCATAAAAGCGGGCAAGAGGAGAACTTATTTTTTTGATGTTCGTTCCACACGTGGCAACGATTATTTTATAACCATAACAGAAAGTAAAAAACGCTTTGATGATAATGGTTATGACAGGCATAAAATGTTTGTGTATAAGGAAGATTTTAATAAATTCCTTGCAGCCCTTACTGATACAATCAACTATGTGAAAACAGACCTGATGCCTGATTTTGACTTTGATGCGTTCAATCATGATCATGAAAATGAAGAAGGCGGAGAAAACCCTTCAGCTGCCCCTGAAGCGACCACTTCGACACTTGAGGTGGGTGAAGGGTCAAATGTTGACGACTGGAAAATTTAATATTTATATCAATATTTTTTTGATGCCTTTACATTTTTGTAAAGGCATCGCTTTTTTACGTCAGCTGCGCCCGGTTTTGGCGGTATTTTTTGATACTTAGTATTATTTAAAGTGAAACAGATATTGACTATTGCCTTTGCAATACTGATGATAGTGGCCGGGGTCGTTCATTTTTGCATACCTGAAACGTATGCTCCCTTCATACCGGTGTGGATGCCGGCAGCGGCCGTTGTTTACGTTTCCGGTGCCGTGGAAATCCTTCTAGGTCTGGGTTGCCTGTTCTCTAAAACACGCCGGGCAGCTACGCTGGGTATTCTCCTGCTGATGATCGCATTCCTGCCGCTACATGTAGCTGACGCGTTGAAGGAATCGCCCGCCATAGGCAGCCATGCCATAGCGCTGGTGAGGCTGCCACTGCAATTCGTGCTGATAGCCTGGGCATGGTATATCTGGAGAAAGCAGCCGCTACAGGCGCAGTTATAAATATGCCGCACTTTTTAAGTGCGGCACATCTATAACTGAGTATTTAATAACGACTTAGCCCTTTGGCTTATCGTGGTTGCACATCCAGTTTACGTCAAATTTATCAGTACACATCCCGAACTTAGCACCCCAAAAGGTATCCTGCAAAGGCATCTTCACAACACCACCGGTTGAGAGCGCGTCAAAAGTGCGCTGCATATCGCCGTCATGCTTAAAGTCAAGCGATACGGAAAAGTTGTCCCCGAAATTCACGTTCATTTGACCGCCGGCATCTGAAAACATAACGGTAGTGCCCATTATGGTCATGGTCGCGTGCATTACCTTGTCCTTTTGCTCCTCTGCGCCCGGGTACTCGCATTTGTTAATAAAACAGATCTTTTTTACCGTTCGTGAAGAAAAACGACCGTTCGTGAAGTTTTTTAACATACTATATGTTAAAATCATTACTTTGCAGCCGAAATTAATAAAGGCCGGGGCTATTCTAAAAGTCCCCACGTGGGCGCGGCTGCGCCATCTGCAATATACCTGTAACCGGATGCGATAATAACCACACACTATAAACCAACCACGAAATAACACCTTATGAAAAATCTGTTACTTACAGCCATGTTGCTG
>JACMPD010000078.1 GCA_014377675.1 Taibaiella sp. | reverse complement strand
TTTAATAAGTCACACTCTACGTGTTATGCCCTTGTTGCCTACCAGACCGCTTACCTAAAGGCGCACTACCCCGCTGAGTATATGGCCGCTGTACTCAACAACCAGGGTAACATTGAAAAGATAAAATTTTACATGGAAGAGTGCCAGCGCATGGGGCTGGAGGTTTTGGGGCCCGATGTAAATGAAAGTCTGAAAGGCTTTGCGGTACCGAAAGAAAATGTGATCCGTTTTGGGCTTAATGCCATTAAAGGGGTAGGCGAGGCCGCGGTTGAAGACATTGTAGGTGAGAGAGAGATTGGAAAGGCTTTTACCTCAGTTTACGATTTTATAAAAAGAGTAAACCAGCGGACTGTAAATAAAAAGTCGCTCGAAAGCCTTGTGCTGGGTGGCGCGTTTGATTGTTTCCCGCAGTTGCACAGAGCGCAATACTTTTTTGCTCCGCCAACTGATCCCGTTACGGGACTTGAACGCCTGGTTAAATTTGGTAACCAGTTTCAGGCAAGCTCGTCAATGGCCACGAACAGCTTGTTTGGGGCTGCCGCGATGCCGGAGGTGAAGCCGCCGATGATTCCCGAATGCGAAAAGTGGGGATTACCTGAATTGCTGGACAAAGAAAAAGAAGTGATAGGTATATACCTGAGCGCTCATCCACTTGACGGATTTAAATTTGAAATGGATAACTATGGCATATTGCCGGTTAGTGAGCTGGAGGCCAACAAAGGACGCTCGGTAAGGATAGCGGGTTTTGTAACCGATGCCGGACACATGACAAGTAAAAAAGGCACTAAATTTGGTAAGCTTACACTCAACGATTATTCAGGCAACTATGAAATTATGTTCTGGGAGAAAAGTTACTTGCAGTATGGCAATTACCTGCTTAACGGACAGAAGCTAATGATACAAGGTACTTTTGAAGACCATAAATACAGACCCGGGGTTACTGAATTTTCAGTAAGTAGTATTATGCTGCTTGATGAAGTAAGGAAGGTGATGACTAAGAAAATCAGTATTTCTGTCGCCCTTGAACACATGACGGAAGAAATGGTGAACTTCCTGGTGACGAATGTGAAGCAGTATCCGGGCAATAGTGAATTACATGTATTCGTCACCGATGCTACTCCGAACCATTCTATCAAATTGAAATCACAGTCAATAAAGGTAGAGCTGAATGATCCGCTGATACAGTTTTTACAGGAAACAGAATTTCTTCAATACAATATTGAGAAGGGCTAACCGATGATGTACTGAGAAAAATGGCCCTAAGTCGATTCATGCAGGTTACGGAGGTTACATTAATTTTATTTAATTTTAAGTAGATTGCCCCGGCTATTTGTAAAAACTGTAATCAATCATTAGCTTTGCCAAGTTTTATAATGCGAGTTTCTGTTGCGTTGAATCTATATAATAAATTTTAATAAAAAATTTTTGGAATGAAAAAACTATTTTACTTAGCAAACCTGCTGACCCTTTGTTTTATTTTTAATACCGAAGCGGCAAGGGCGCAAGCTCCTGTTATCACTTCGCAACCTGTAAACGATACTGTTTGCGTGGGTGATACAGCCCATTTCATAGTGGCGGCGTCTGATACTTTGGCCATGTTTATCTGGGAATCTTTCGACGGCACCACCTGGGATACAGTTTTTAACGGAGGTGCTTATTCAGGTGCCACTAATGATACATTAATGGTTGTTGGTTCTATGGCGCTGAACGGTATGTGGTATCGTGCTGTTGCTTACAATGCCAGCGGCGACACTACATCTGATTCTGCAATGCTGGTAGTAAATCCATCAGCAAACGCCGGGGTGATAGTAGGTCCTTCATCTGTTTGCTATACAGGTATGATCATGCTTACCGATTCGGTTTCAGGCGGTGTTTGGAGCAGCAGTAACGGGAATGCCACTGTTTCTTCTACAGGTATGGTGATGGGTGTGCGTCGCGGTATTGATACTATTAAGTACAAGGTGACTACAAGCTGCGGTATGGATTCTGTTACTCACGTAGTTCGTATCGATTCAACTTTACCTCATGATACTATTTATGGTCCCACTGCTGTTTGTATGGGTTCTTCTATCACGCTCACTGCGGGCATGAGCGGCGGTACCTGGAATGTCTCTAACGGTAACGCGACAATATCTTCAGCAGGCTCCGTGACAGGTATAATGTACGGTATGGATACGGTAACATATATTAGTATGAATGCTTGTAATATGGATACAGCTTACAGAGTCATTACTATAGATTCACCAATTAGGGCGGCTACAGTTTCAGGCCCTGGGCGTGTTTGTGTAGGGTCTTGGGTTAGCTTCACTACAACCGGTACCGGTGGTATGTGGCTGAGCAGCAACTCAGGTATTGCATCTACCGACTCTATGGGAAATGTTACCGGAAGAAGTGCAGGTACTGCAATTATATCTTATACCCATTCTAACTCTTGTGGAACGGTTGCGGCAATGGATAACATTGTTGTTGAGCGTAATGCATCAATGATTACTGGTTCTGACAGTGTTGGCGTTGGTCGTAATATAATACTTGCAGACAGTGCGATTGGTGGTACCTGGAGTACTACTGATACGTTAGTTGCACGTATAGACAGCACAGGCAGGCTGACTGGTATAAGTGTAGGGTTTGCTACAGTTACATACATGGTTACTAATATATGTGGTACCAGCTGGGTGTCAAAACTAATTGCTGTTGGTGATGCGCCAATGATTGATGCTATAGCAGGCCCTGATACTGTTTGCGGCAATTCTAATAACACTTATTCAAATACGTTTACAGGTGGCACATGGTTGGCAATCAATGGTGCTGGCTCCATTGATGCCTCTGGCACTTTCCATGCTAACGATACAGGTTCTGTAAAGGATACCATTTATTATACTTATACCAATGGGTTCGGTACCACAACGGTAAGGAAAATTATTTATATCAGGTTCAGCCCTCCGCGTATTGTAATCACTCCAATTACTGCTGTACTTGTGGTTGGTAACCCTTACACATTAGTGGCAACACCAGGGGGTGGTACTTGGACTTCAAGTAATCCATCGCGCATTGCACTTACGACCGCTACAAACTTTACACCTTTATTAGCCGGGCCTGTTTTCCTTGTTTATAGTTACAGCAATGTATGCGGCAGCTCTAAAGACAGCTTGTTG